>CAYTND010000562.1:0-1504 GCA_964438965.1 uncultured Pirellulales bacterium | reverse complement strand
AGGACTCAGAGCGCTGACGTGTTACGCTACCACACAGGCCCATCTGTCCCGCTGTCGCTGAACACATACAGAGGGCATCGAGGGCTTCTACGTCGAGGCAGGGTCTCAGCTGGAAGCTCTAGTGCAGGCGGTCATGCAGATGGAGGACGGTACCGGATTGGACGCGTACTCTCTCCTCCAGCACGTGCTGGTCGGGGCGGAGCCCGTGTTCCGCAGGGTAGACATCAAGTCAAAGGACAGAGAGGTCCAGCTCCCGACGGGACGAGTGTTGAAGAGAAGGGCCGTGACTGTAGAGGTCAGAGGCCCGCTGAGCTTCCGGGAGATGCGCTCACTTCGGGCAAGAGTGAACGGCGAGTTTGAGGCGAAGAGGAAGAAGGATCTCAACATCAATCATCTGAAGGTCCTGGCGCTGGTACGGGAGGCTGGGCCTCCGGCAACCAAGCGGGGCGTCGTTGCGTACTGGCGACGGAGACAGCAGGAATACAATGATAGGAAGGATGATGCCGGCAAGCGGTACACCACCTGGCAAGGCGTGAAAGCTGCGTACGACAGGGCGATTGCGGCGGCTGGGCGTGGTCTTGGATGGGCCTCCTCGGGGCGTGGCATGACGAAAGCCGATTGACCGTGATGAGGAAGGACAAGAGCTAGTGGGTGCCATCATCATCAGTGCGCGGGACGCTATGCGCGGGCACGATGATGGGCGATGGATTGCGCGAACCGTCATGCGCACGTACGATAGGCGACGGGGGAACGATAGTCACGAAGAAGGAGGCCGGAATGACGCGCGAAACTGTAGCTCAGCTGGATAGAGCGGTGCCGGGAGTTAAGCAATCTGTTAAGCAAATAGCGAAACGCCGTGGCACAAGCGGGGGGCAGAGAGGGCTCTCAGGCTCGGAAAGTGGCGTCCCTGGCAGGATTCGAACCTGCGACCCGCTGCTTAGAAGGCAGCCGCTCTATCCAGCTGAGCTACAGGGACGCGCGCGGAGCCCAGAGTCCAATGTAGCATCGGGCGCATTCACCGTCAAGGAACGGCCAGACCGCTGGTGGTCTTCACTCCTGCCACATGCCGACGATCGTCATCCCTGCGAGAGAAAGGCCGGTGACAATCCCCGCGGCGATCAGCACTCCGACGATGATTGACAGGAAGGCTCTTCTGAAGCTGAGCCCGAGCAGGACGGCTGCCAGTGATCCTGTCCAGGCGCCCGTTATTGGCAAAGGGATGGCGACGAACAGGGCCAGGCCTATCCGTTCATAACGCTCGACGAGGCCGCTGCGCCGACTGGTCCGCTCGAACAGCCAGGTCAGGAAGCGGGCGAACAGGGGCACACGACTCAGCAGTCGGGTGCCGTAGTTCAGGAAGAGCAGAATGAAGGGCACAGGCAAGAGATTGCCGGCAACGGCAAGTAGCACCGCCTTATGCACGGGGAAACCGAAAAGGTTGATTGCCACCGGGATGCCACCGCGCAACTCCAGGATTGGCAGAAGCGAGACGATGAAGACCACC
>CAYTND010000561.1:0-1509 GCA_964438965.1 uncultured Pirellulales bacterium | reverse complement strand
TCCGATACTAAATGAAAAGTCAAGTCCGTGTACTCGTTCATATGATTAGTGACACATCCTCCTTTCCTGGCATTCTTCCTCAAAGATAGCCTCAAACTCGGCGCCACCATTGAGTTTGGGTGAATGGGGTGAGGCCAGAAAAGTATTATCTATCTATGTATTGACAAAAGCACGGAAACAAACTAAGCTCAAATCCTATTAGGTAAAATAACCTTGAAAAATCGAATATAGATTGTAGTATCAGTTTAGGAAGTGCAGTTAGATGAAAGAAAAGTGCACCAGAGAGTCGTTAAATAATCTAGCAAGCGATTAATGGTGCTCTATTTAGATCAATAAACAAGAAGGAGGGATAAGATGAGACGGAAGCAATGGCTACTTGGCGTAATTGTTCTGTTAGCATCTGCACTGGTGATAAGTTGTGGCATACCTCAAGAAGATTATAATGCTGCATTAGCTGAGCGGAATGCTACACAGGCCAAGGTAGAGTCCTTACAGACCGAGACAGAATCCTTACAGACCGAGATAGAATCCTTACAGACTGAGGTAAAGTCCTTGCAGGACGAATTCGATAAGGCGCAGGATCAGATAGAGTCTATTGAGAATGACCGCTCAGAAGTTGAAGGTGACCTTACTACAGCGCAAAATAGAATCTCATCCTTACAGAGCGACTTGGACAATGCCAACAGTAATCTGGCTGCAGCGGAAGCTCAAATTGCTGAACTAGAGGCAATATCCAAGTTATTCTTACTCTTTGACGATTTTGAGGATGGCGATGCAGTGGGATGGAATCTTGAGGGAAAATGGTCTGTCATCCAAGAAAATGGCAACTACATCTTGCGGGGAATCGGGTCTTGTTCTGCTGATGTCGACTCACAAGGATGGACGGATTATACAGTTGAGGCCAGAATCAAATTCAGCCAGTCAGTTAATGTAAACTTTAGGATGGCAACAGAATTGGAGATGTATTTTCTGAATATCATACCGGAAGGAGCGATACTAAATAAAAAGCCTCTAGAAAAAGTTTTGTTTGCCAAGAGCGGAGTTAGTCTTGAAGAGAACCAATGGATTGACCTTAAGATAGGAGTTAATGGAGGTACAATAGAGGTTTATATCGACGGTGCTCTGATATTTACATACACAGACAGTGACCCTCTACTGGTTGGTGCTATTGGTTTCGAAGTGCCGGAAGATTCTGTTATATATGTGGATGATATTATCGTAATGGTAGCCAGGTAAAATCCCCGGGTCTGTGTAAGGAGCATGAATTAGTTTACTAAGTCATCGGCAACCACTCAAAAGATACCTAAGCCCAAGTAGCAATATGTTGTAGATGACGAACTGAGACAGCCTAATCCCCACGGCCCGAAGACTACAAATCCGATTCGAAACAAAAGAAATGGCTGCCCCTGGTTGACTTACTCCGCAACTATAAATTTGAAATCCAATTTACCTTAGCGGATTTAAAACGATTGTCCGAAACGTTCAGCTTGCTGACTTAGCACTTCGAAT
>CAYTND010000560.1:0-1512 GCA_964438965.1 uncultured Pirellulales bacterium | reverse complement strand
GGCCGCCGATGGCACAACCACAGCGAGCCTGAGGACATCAAAACTCCTGCCATCGGGCAAATGCTTGCACAGAGCCATAATTGCGGTCCCGGCCAGAAACATAAGGGCTGTGGCTGCAAGTGTTTTCATCAGGGTAGCCGGCAATCCATCTATGATTGAATGGCCCAATTTTCTCCGAAGCCCTCTGTCAAGGATTATGACCTGCAGGTATGAGCACGCTGCTGTCGCGGCAGCCAGTCCTGCTGTTCCAAGGAACCAGATAAGGGTCAGATTCAGAACAATATTGGCGGCAACCGCACACAGAGCGCTTCGTGCAGGTGTCTTTGAATCCTGCATAGAGTAAAAGGCCCGTGTTGTTATCTGCTGCAAAAAATAGCCACACAGCCCCACAGCATAAAACGACAGTGTCAATGCTACTATTGGCGTGTCTGTGCTTGTGAATTTGCCATGTTCGAATATAGCTGAGATTAACGGCCTGGCTACCAGAAAGATTCCTGCAGTTGCCGGAATTGCAACGAATACAGCGGCCCTGATTCCACGTGCGATTGTTTTGGTAAGTGCATCAAAATCTTTTCTGGCGGCATCTGAACTCATAACAGGAAAGATTGCCGTTGCTAAGGATATCCCCAATACACCTAAAGGGAATTGATAAAGCCTCTGGGCGTAGTACAGATAGGACGGTGCACCATAACTTAGCGGGTCGCCGCGCTCATTCATAAAGCAAAGCGCAATAATATCATCTCCGAGTGTGTTTAACTGCGTAACAGTAAGACCAAGTATCATAGGGCCCATTAGAATAATGACTTTTTTAAACGCCTTGGAGTGAATATCCCATGCGGGCCTGATTGAAACTCCACTGGCACGTAGAGAGGGGATCTGAATCGTTAGCTGTGCAAGTCCTGCAAACAGGACTGCGACCGCTACGAAAAAGACCTGCTGTTCCGGTTTGATTTTCAACCCCCAGCCGGTAAATAAAATGCTTCCAATAATAAATATGTTCAGCACGATGGGCGCCGCAGCAGGCGTGGCAAAATGTCTGTGGACATTGAGAATACCAGCCAGAATTGCTGTTAGGCAGACAAATATCATATACGGCAGCATAATTGAGCACAATAGCAGTCCGAGTCGAGGGCCGGTTCTGGTTTCAAAAAAACTGTAGTAACTCCAGACCAAAACTTGGCCAATAATGACAATTGCCGCAAGTATTACGAATAGAACTGTTACAGCCGTGTTAGCTAAGCGTTTTGCCTGCTCCGGGTTATTATGAAGCTGTTCGCTATATACGGGGATAAGAGATGCCGAAGCCGCCCCTTCGCCAAAAAGCCTTCGAGCAAGATTTGGCATCTTAAAGCCCATGGTCCAGGCCGTCATTAACCAGCCTGCACCAAAAAAATGGGCGAACGCCATATCCCGCACCATGCCGAATACCCTGCTGATTGCCGTAAGAGAGGCAATTTGTCTGAAGCCTTTTATCATTGTTCGTAGTCCGTAGTTCATTGTTCGTAGTTCATC
>CAYTND010000559.1:0-1526 GCA_964438965.1 uncultured Pirellulales bacterium | reverse complement strand
GTCCGGGGCCACATCCGGGATCTGCTGGCTTTCCGAAGGCTGGTGCCCAAGCGAAGGAAGCGCATCGCCAGGTCCTCGGCAGGGGCTCTGGGCCTGGATCCCATCAACAAGCTCGCGCGGCGGCTGCACCCGGACAGCCAGCACCTGCTCATCGCGGCAATCACGGATGAGACGAAGACGACCAGGACCTTCAAGCTGGTTGCCGATCCGGACTCGGATACGCGGGAGTTGGCGTATTTCCGAGCGGGACAGTATCTGAGCCTCAAGGTCGAGGTGGACGGTGTAGCAGTAACGAGGCCCTACTCCATCGCGTCCGCTCCCTTCGAAGCCCTGGACGCGGGCGGGTTCTATGAGGTCGCGATTCGCAAACGGCCGGATGGCTTCCTGACCCCGTACATCTGGGGCAACTGGAAGGTCGGCACCAAGGTCCGCAGCTCCGGGCCGTGCGGTGTGTTCTATCACGAGCCCCTGCGAGACGCCGGCAAGATCGTCGGCCTGGCCGGTGGCTCGGGGATCGCGCCGTTTCGTTCCATGGCGAAAGACATCGTCCACGGAGGGCTGGACGCAGAGCTGCTGTTGCTCTATGGCAGCAGTGATGAAGACGACATCGTGTTCCTCGAGGAACTCGAGGAACTCGAACAGAAGCAGCCCGACAAGATACGGGTCGTGCACGTCTTGAGCTGTGACGAAGTCTCGATGGAGGGCTGCGAACGGGGCTTCATCAGCGCTGATCTGATCAGGAAGCATGCGGATGTCGACAACAGCTCATTCTTCGTCTGCGGTCCTCAGGCCATGTACGAGTTCGTCGAGCAGGAGCTGGCGAAGCTCGGTCTCCCGAACAGGAGAATACGCAGGGAGCTCTTCGGCGAGCCGCAGGACATCACCCGATCTCCCGGCTTTCCCCGGGAAGTCGCCGACCAGACATTCCGACTCGAGGTTCACGTCGGTGGCGTCACCACCGAGGTGCCGGCCAGGGCAGTGGAGACGATTCTCGTGGCCCTGGAAAGGGCCAAGCTGGCGCCGCCCTCGGAATGCCGATCCGGAGAATGTGGCTTCTGTCGTTCGTTGCTCGCCGATGGAGATGTGTACGTCAGTCCTGAGAGCGATGGTAGAAGAGCCGCAGACAGACGCTTCGGTTACATTCACCCGTGTTCGTCCTATCCGATCACGGACCTCGAGGTCAAGGTTCCGCGGGAGATATGAACCATCCCCCTCGAGTGTTTCGAGTTTCACCCAATCGCTTCTTGGAGGAATAATCTCATGAGTTCCCGACAAGGGATGACACGCAGAGAGCTCATCAAGGGCGCAGCAGCCGGTACCGTGGTCGCGTCCGGTGCGCTGGCCGGCTGTGCCCCTACCACTCCGTCCGATCTGCCGGAGAAGTGGGATGAGGAAGCTGACGTAGTCGTCGTCGGCCTGGATCGGGTCGCCCTCCAGGGCGACCGCCCGTCGATAGAGGACGAGCAGCTTGCCGCCCTCGTCGGGGGCGACGCGGTAGCCGATCTCGATCAGGCGGGGCGTGGTGC
>CAYTND010000558.1:0-1528 GCA_964438965.1 uncultured Pirellulales bacterium | reverse complement strand
AGGTAGCAAGTGTCATTTCAAAAAGCTTGCTGCAGAACAAAATAAATTCGAAGGCAGAGAGTATACTACAGGAAGCAAGGACACGAACCTCGGCCCGTTTGCAAGATACGGAACTTGAAAATATCACTACGGAGCAGCTTTCTCAAATGGCCGGTGATTACGAAACTACCGCCGAGGAACTGGGCAAGAAAAACAAAATCAAGGTATATGCAGGACAGACCGGGCTGCTTAGTGCAACTGATATGCAGACGGACAGAAACCTCGGAATGCTGTACCTAAGCAGCTACGGACATAACCCTGTTGGATTGACTCAGATTGTATTTGCGATTGATGAGCTTCAGGCCAGCGAACTTGGACCCTTTGACGTAGCAAAGCCGAGAATGTACGAGAATATCGGGCCGGTGAAAGACATACTCGGACAAATAATGGCTGTTGTGCGGGTAATCAGGGCCGAAAAGGCCTCTGAGCCGGAAAGCATAAATCAAACCTTCAGCAAGGGCACGCTTAGACTTGAGCAGACATCAGAATCGGCAAGCGAAGATATTTATTCGGTAAAAGAAAAGGTGACAGAAGACTTAAAGAAACTTATGACAATGGATACCGCCAAAAGCAAAGCTGAGGAATTTATCAGCCTGGCGGTGAAGGACAGCTGGGAGAGCGCTGTTGATAAATTTAACGAGCTTTATGGACAACAGGCCAAACAAGATGAAGGCGACCCTAATGTATTTAAGCTTCAAAAATTTACCGAGTTGCGGAGAATCTCAAAGGAGATGATAGACACATTAGCTGTACAAAGTGTGGGTAAGCCGGTAACGCAGTTCTCCGTTGATGGTTTTAAAAAAGAGCGTCTGTTTAGAGACCAGCTTTATTCGCTTGTGCCGCAGGACGCCAACACTGTTGACACCGTGCCCCTAATTATGGAATTCAAGCCGGATATGAGCTACTACTGTTTGAAGAGTATTTCAGTCAAACGCCTTAACAAAGAAGAATACGAAAAAGTCAAGGCACTGCGAGTCTATAAAGAAGACGTTGTTCAATCTCAGAGTCTGGCGGCGGTGCACTTCAGCCCTGAAAACATATTAAAACGTACGAACTTTAGATGGGTCAAGGATGAGTAGATACGCAGATGAGTGGGCGAGCAGTTAATTAGTGAATGAAATTAGCTAATTAACCAATATTGGGGTACAAACCACGAAATACGAGATACGAAATATGAAAATGGTATGGCGTTCGAAAGAAAATCACGCTCTGTTTTTGCTAATTGTGGGACTGCTGGGCTGGCTCTTGCCAGGTGCGGGGTATTTTTTGCTGAACGAAAAAAAACGGTCAATAATTATATTCGCAACTATTATCCTGACTTTCTGCACAGGGTTATATATTGGCTCAATTGGTGTAATTGACTTTGTTGGAACAGCGGCACTTTACGTGAAGGCGGCACAAATTATGAATCCGCCGATAGCTTTTGTTTTGGCACATTATACCGCCGGCGGCGGTTTTCCCGTCTACGGCTGGCCGAACGAAATCGGAC
>CAYTND010000557.1:0-1532 GCA_964438965.1 uncultured Pirellulales bacterium | reverse complement strand
AGTTCACTGGGTTCAATTGTCTTATGTGGAAGAATATCGAAAAGTTCCTGTGCACCACGGGATACATTCCCATATCCTGCAAATCCTACAACAAATGGTGTCAGGGACTCCGGAAGACCCTGTTCTTCGATTCTTTCACCTAGTTTTTTGAACTCATCTTTCAAATCAGTAAGGGATTTCATTTCTAAGGTTGGTTTCATATCTTTGAAAGGATTAGGAGTCAATCCTTCATACTCGAGGCGAATTCCAAGTGCCCGAATTGTTTCAGAGATCCCTGCAAGACCGGCCCAGTTACCGAAATAGATGATTCGGCGGCCGTTAGCATCAATAACTTTCTCATAATCGATAAGAGTTGCACCTGTTTTCATAATGTGCTTCAGCATGGCCATATTGTAGTCTTGGCACTTGATGGTATGACTGAAGAAAATGTAGACTTTATCAGATTCGAAGTATTCGATAGGTATCTCTTTGATTCCAAGGATGATTTTAGCAGGACTTCCCTTGAGAGGATAAACTTCTACATTTGCAGAAGAATAATCACTAGGAGAAAATACACGTTGATCACTTGGCTCAACGATGAATTGAACTCCATGTTCTTTGTTCAGAGCTACCGCGTGTTGGGGAACAATGGCTACTCTTGTTTCAAATGCTTTCTCTTCCTTCCGCAAACCAATCTTATTCAATAGAACTCCTCCGAAGAGATTACCTTGTGGACAAGCCGTGTGCAAAAACACTCACGCTTTAACCTTTCCCTTGCTACCTTGTATTACACATAATAAAATTCGGAACATGTGTTCTATACATTGGTATATGATATGACAGCGTACATCTACCTCTATGATTGCCGAAATGCACGTCAATCAAATGCAAGACGAGTTTCTTTTACGAAGGAGCTCTATGGGTTTTCCTACTCTTGGAAGACCAAGTCTGGAATCAAAGAGAAACGGAAACTGGGTATCATAGAAGAATGTCCTGGATCAAAATCAGTTGCTGATTCCGCAATTTATGTACCCACTGAACACAAAAGTATTTTCGACATGCTATTTGAAGAGTATGTAGATATTTTGGATATTGTAGTCTATGAAGTGGTTGCTGAAGTAAAACAGTAGTCTAAGAACACGTGTTCCAATATCTTTCTCACCCCCTAATTTCCACTCGAGATAAACCGAGATCTTAAAGCTAAATTATCCAAAAGTATAAATATACATTTAGAGAGCATGTATTCATCTCCATTTTTTATTATTATAATATAACCCGCCTAAAATCTCCCCATTTTTTAGTTCCAGTGGAAATAGGGGGGTATATTGGCAGACCAATATTAACTAGAACACGTGTTCCAACAATTATGATGTATTACAGGTAGTACAAAATTGAGTAATACCAAAACACTGATACCTAGTAATAGTTCCGACGAGCTCACCCGACAATAGGGTATCGGAGGAACTCCATTGACTAAGCCTAAGGATCTGCTTGAGGACAATCCCGGTAAGAATGTACTTCTATTGGCAAACGAAGCAATAGCTCGAGGGGTA
>CAYTND010000556.1:0-1535 GCA_964438965.1 uncultured Pirellulales bacterium | reverse complement strand
CCAAATGTTCTCTATGCTCTAAAATGATGTACCTTAATTTAACTTCGCCAAAAAATCTGGCCACACCCGGGTTCACGCTCAATTGGTGCTGTCCTTGGGACTCCTTACGGAGGACTATTGACAGATTTGAAAATTTTAGTTACTGTACAAAGCAGACATAGATGAAATCTAAACTGTGCTTAGCTTTTGAAAGGAGAATCTGAAAATGAAAAGACGAGAGTTTCTGACGGCAGCAAGCCTTGCCGGGATAGCAGGTATGAGTTCTTTGGCGGCGGCTGCAGAGGGCAATGACGGCAAACAAGAATATTTTGAGTGGAGGAAATACCGTTTGCATGTAGGGTCGAAGAAAAGACTTCTCGGTGATTTTCTGCGCAAAGTGGGAATACCTGCGATGAACCGCATAGGGATTGGGCCGGTCGGGGTCTTCAATGCGATGTATGGGCCCAACAGTCCGACGCTTTATGTTCTGCTTGTACACAAATCTTTGGACTCGGTAGTGAGCTCAGCTTCGCTTTTGATGGCGGATAAAGAGTATCGAAAGGCGGGGGCTGATTTTATCAATGCGCCCTTGTCTGAGCCGACATACGTGCGAATGGAAAGTTCGCTGATGGTGGCATTTAAGGATATGCCGAAACTGGAAGTGCCGGAAAAGGGAAGGCGGATTTTCGAGCTTCGGACATACGAAAGTCACAGCATCAAGGCGGCCAAGAAGAAGATTGAGATGTTTAATGAAGGCGGGGAGATAGCGGTTTTCAAAAAGACAGGTTTGCAGCCGGTGTTCTTCGGCGAAACGTTAATAGGCCCACAAATGCCGAATTTAACCTATATGCTGGTCTTTGAGAATATGCCCGACCGCGACAAAAAATGGGACATTTTCCGCATCGACCCTGACTGGAAAAAACTCAGGGCCAATACCGCTTATAAGGATACTGTTTCCAATATTACCGACATAATCCTGCGGCCGGCGGGATATTCGCAGATATAATTGTCAGTGGTGAGTAGAATAAGTGAACTAAAGTTTAGAGTGCCTAAAGTGACACTTACGTGTCATCCTGAGGCGCAGCCGAAGGATCTGGCCAACGAAAAAGAGATTCTTCGCTTCACTCAGAATGACAGCTTCGCTGTCACTTTAGCTCACTTTAGGCACTTTCCTGATAACCAATTAACGTGTAGCTGCTTTTGTTCCGAGGATTTGGAGAGTTTCTCCGATGACCGGTAAGGTTTTTGTTGTAATCTTCGGGTCGTGAAAATCGCCGGTTACCTCTATTTTGACAACGGCCCGGCCAAGACCTTCGGTAAGAGACTGCAAAATGGAAGGGTCGTCGGTGGCAAGACGCCGGCCACGGGCGGTAAGAACCAAATCGACATTTCGCGTTTTCAGGTCCATCCGGCCTGAGCCGTAAAAGGCGACGGCCTGGCCGGCCAGGTCGAGCTTCTTAATAAGCAGGTCATTGCGCCTGATATATGAATCAAAGAACATCTGGTCAAAAGCGAAGTGCTTCGTCTCGGTCACTTTCAATACCTGAAGGAGCTTT
>CAYTND010000555.1:0-1544 GCA_964438965.1 uncultured Pirellulales bacterium | reverse complement strand
TCGTAAGCTGTACCGTGTCCCGCGTTGGCAGCGTAACCAAATCGACCTTGGCCTGACCGACGCCGGCCATCACAACGATTATAAGCAGCGTGAATATTATGCGTTTCATTTTGCTGTTCCTTTAGTTTGACAGGTTTAAGTTTTTATTACTTCTTATAAACGGCTACAGCCTTATATTTACTCCCGGCCGGATATTACGCCGATTGTAGTGCATCGTCAGTTCCTTCGTAGCTGGGCCGGCCTCGGTGCGGGCAGGCAGTTTAATCTCGAACTCAAGCGTATTAGCGTCCTTTTTCTTGTAGTCAACACCGAGTTTCAACTCTTTCTTGTTCAAAGTGCACTTTTTCATGTCCCACTCGCCGGGAATGTGTGGTATCATCGTTAGGATCGCGGGGCTGTCCTTAAAATTCTCAATCTTTGCTGTGATTATTTCGTCGGTATCGTAGAGAACAAGTTTCGGGCTACTGCTGTTGTTGTATCGCTTGTTGATTCTGGTGTCCCTCATTTTTCGCTGCGTAACGACGATGTCCCTGCTGTCGCCGATATAGAGTTCCATCTTCTCGCCGACCGGCACCATTGCCGTTACGTCTTCGCCCAAAAAGATGGTGCTCTCGTGCCCATCATCCTGGAAGAGCCGTGCCTTGCCGCCCCAGAGGGCAAATTCGCCCAATCCGCTTTTGGCTTCGTTGACAATTCGATAGCTTACCGGGATACCCACGTTTCTGTTTTCCAACTGTTCAGGGTCCCACGGCAGCTTGGCTGCATCGAACGTCCAGATTTTTGTAATAGGCACCTTCGCGGTTTTAAAAAACAGCATCTGCTTGGTCTCCTCATGGTCGATGCCCTGCTCGAAGGACTCGCCATAATCCAGAAGCACCCGCGCCTTAGCGAAATCCTCACCTGAGAAATTCCGCAGGATAAGATAGCTTTTCAAATCAACCACGGTTTCAGCCTTGTCGGCTATTGCTTTATAAGTAATCAGCCTGTCGATATTGCTCAGCAGATAGCTGATTCGCACCGTCTCGGCGTAGTCACTATCGCTGCTGATTTGCCAGACTAAGGCTGCCTCATTAGGCGGATAACTTACATTTAGCAGTGTTACATTGTCCGGATGCTCAAGGACCCGCAGCCGAATCGAGTCGGCGTCGATGGAGACAGCCTTCCACGAAAAATCCACCTTGTTAAGCCCTTTTTGCAATGTCAGCACGCGCTCTTCTTCGATTAGCGTCGCCCTCGGATTGTCTAAGCGAATCACCGTCGCCGCCCGCTCCGGCAGAGCCACTAATTTGATTCTGCCTTCGGCGATAGTAACAACCACTAACCCCAAAACCATTGCCAAAATTTTGTTTCTTTTACTGTTCATAATTAAATCTCCTAAAAAATAGTTTCACTGTTACTCTTACCGTCTGAGCTTCTGCTCAGCATGTATAATTTCCAGCTCATAAGTTTTTCCAGCTTCAATAGTAATTTTCTTAGTGTTCATTTTTTTCTCCTTATTTACTTTCATGTTTTTTTGATACTATTTTTATCCCGTTAAACGTTAT
>CAYTND010000554.1:0-1545 GCA_964438965.1 uncultured Pirellulales bacterium | reverse complement strand
GGGGAAAGACCCATAGCAGCTGTACCGGCTGCGGCGGCCTCAATAAACGTGCGGCGGGTCATGCGCCGATGCATGTGTTGCCTCCAAAGAAAATCTGAGAATCAGTAAACATACCTAGAACCCGTGGGACGTCTGCAAGTGCGGTCAACTTGGCGTGACGATTGGTTATACTTGATCGTTGCCCGGCGAATAATGTTTTCTCGTCAACTCCGGGCCTCACTTCTGCGTATAAAACAGAGAATTCCCATTGGACGCCCACGCCCAGTGGAGCAGTATTGCCAAATGCAGGGAACACCAAACGACTGGAGGAAGTCATGACGAAAGGCGCCCTACCGGCTCGTGAACACGAGAAGCTCTCTCGCAGGAACTTCGTCAGGGTGGGAGGCGCTGCATTGGCTGGCGGAGCTGCCATCGGCGTGACTCCAACTCGGGCAGACGCTTCCCCTACCGCTGAGCTGTTTCCCAGGTGGGCCAACCCGACCGCCAGGATCCAGGGATTCAGTACGCTTGGCCGTACCGGCTGGCGGGTGTCGGACATTGGCATGGGATCGGTTCCGTTGCGGGAATCAGCGGTGGTGCGTTATGCGTACGACAAAGGCGTGAACTACTTCGATACAGCGGAGGGGTACGGAAATGGTGCGGCCGAGCGCGCTATTGGCGAGGCGATGCAGCACATGGACCGCACGAAGATATTCATCACCTCAAAAATGCGCGTACGCGAAGAGGACACGGAGTCAACGATTGTTGATAGGATCCGTCAAAGCCTCGAGCGCCTGCAAACTGATTATGTGGATGCGTATTACATGCACGGTCCGCCAACTGTCGAATCGTTGGGCCACTCTGGTTTCCATGCCGCGGTTTCTCGCCTGAAGGCTGAGGGACGCCTTCGGTTTGCCGGCTTGTCCTATCACGGGCCGCTCAACCCGGAACAAGACTGCATGGAAAACCTACTCTGCTCAGCCGCCGTTGATGGGCGCTTCGACCTGATGTTGATGGTCTACAGCTTCCTGAGCCACGAGGAAACCGACCGGGTCATTGCCACTTGTAAGGCCAACAATGTTGGAACAACGGCGATGAAGACATCCCCGGGAGTCCTTCGGTACGAGCCAGTCGATACCGAGAACCTCACGGACCAGCAAGAGCAACTCGTCGAACGCTTCACTCGAAGGGGTGCGAGCCGTGAGACCGCGATTGAGCGGCTAATAACTCAGGCCAGGCGACAAGAAGAAACGTATGGGCGCACTTTGCCCTTCGCCGAACGATACGGTGTTCAGTCACCGGAACAACTGCGGCTGAATAGTATTCATTGGGTGATCCAGAATCCTGACATGCACACGGCATGTGTGGCATTCACCGATTTCGATCTGGTGGACAAGGTGATCCCACTGTCTGGTACCGAACTCAGTGGGATCGAAGAGCAGATGTTGAGGGAATTCGAGGTGGCGTTGAGCGATCAGTATTGTCGCCATGGGTGCGAACAATGCGCCGGGACCTGCCCTGGCGCGGTCCCCGTTAGCACTATCATGCGTTACGCATACTACTTTG
>CAYTND010000553.1:0-1545 GCA_964438965.1 uncultured Pirellulales bacterium | reverse complement strand
CAGGGCTGCGTCAAAGTGAGTTGAAGTAGCGTCGGGGCAAGGAGTTGCCGGAGGCACTGGCTTTATTCCGTACGCCGTGGTATACGTGTGAGGTGAGTGAAAGGGAAGGACTACGGTCTGTTGAAGTACGACCGATCGGCCCGCATGAGACCCGAAGGTGGGCCGAGGAGATGGACAGATACCATTATCTGGGCAACCGAGGGGTTTGCGGCAGGTCTCTGCGCTATGTGGCGACGCTGGGCGGGCAGTGGGTTGCACTGATTGGGTGGGGCAACGCCGCCCTGAAATGCGGTGTACGCGATCGGTATCTCGGCTGGGATGCGGAGACGAAACTCAAGCGTCTGCATCTTGTTACCAATAACGTGCGGTTCTTGGTGTTGCCGTGGGTGAGAGTGAAGAATCTCGCCTCCCGAGTACTGGGGCTGAGCCTACGGCGGATCTCAGGCGACTATGAGAAGATCTACGGACATCCCGTGTTGTATGCCGAGACATTTGTGGACATCTCACGTTACCGAGGTACCTGCTATCGAGCGGCGAATTGGCGCGATGTTGGTCTGACTCGCGGGTATTCGAAGAACGGAGCCGGTTACCGGCACCACGGACAGCCGAAGGCGGTGTATTTGTACCCGTTGCATCGGCAGGCGCGGGAGATTCTGAGCGGAGATTTCATACCACGGGACTTCAAGGTTTTCGACAGGGGGGGGAATATCGAGATGCTCGCACGGTTTCCTGTAGAAGGACTGATGGAGGAGATCCGGCAGATCGGTGATCCGCGCAAAGCCCGTGGGATACGGCATCAGTTGGAAGTGGTGCTGGGCATCGCGGTCTGCGCGGTGCTCTGTGGAGCCAGGGGCTATCGCGCGATAGGTGACTGGGCGACTGCGCTGCGGAGAGTTGACTTGAAGCGTTTTGGCAGCCATCGGGATAAGGCGCCGAGTGAGCCGACGATCCGACGTGTTATCCAGGCGATCGACACCGAGGAGTTTGACCGCAATATAAGCCGGTGGTTGATGAGCGGGGACTTCGGTCGGGGCAAAGCGGTTGCGATCGACGGCAAGACGCTTCGTGGCAGTCGTCGCGGTGAGCAATCCGGGGTGCATCTGCTGTCCGCGGTGCTACACAAAGAGGGGATTGTAATCGGGCAAGAGGCGGTTGATGAGAAGACCAACGAGATCACCCGAGTGCAGCCACTTGTCAAAGATATGGATCTGGAGGGTAGTGTTGTCACCGTCGACGCGCTGCTGACCCAGAGGGAGTTCGCCAAGCACCTGGTCGAGGAAAAGAAGGCCGACTATCTGTTCACCGTAAAGGGCAATCAGCCGACGTTACAGCAGGACATTCTCGACCTTGAGTTAAAAAAAAACTCCCGACCATAGCACACTTGAGAAAGCGCACGGCAGAGTCGAGCGGCGAAACATCTGGGCAAGTTCCGAGCTCAAAGGATATCTGACCTTCCCCCATGCCGAGCAGGTCTTCACGATCGAACGCAAGACCAAGCTTCTCAGCAAAGGGCAGAGCCGCGAAGAGGTGGTCTGTGGTGTGACC
>CAYTND010000552.1:0-1551 GCA_964438965.1 uncultured Pirellulales bacterium | reverse complement strand
CTGTAGTCAAGGCCCAGCCTTTTCTCTTTGAGACAGATAAAACGATTGAGAAAATGTGGGATCTCATTTCCGGGATAAAAACTGAATCTCCGGACTTGGTTTTGTTCCCGGAGGCATTTCTGCCGGGGTATCCAAGGGGATTGACTTTTGGGGCGGTGGTCGGAAGCCGTTCACAGGAAGGCAGGGAGTTATACGCCAGGTACTACAGTAATGCCATTGCCATTGGAGACTCCAGGTTTAAAGAATTACAGAATATGGTCAGAGAATTGGAGGCAGATCTGGCCATCGGGGTGGTTGAAAAGGATGATAAAGGAGGAACATTGTATTGCAGCATTTTCTATTTTGGATCAAAGGGAGACTTCCTCGGCAAGCACAGGAAACTCAAACCCACTGGTTCGGAACGCCTGATCTGGGGTGAGGGAGATGGTTCTACCTTGCCGGTTATTGATACAGGATTTGGGATTTATGGTGCACTCATTTGCTGGGAGAACTACATGCCCCTTGCAAGGATGGCCATGTATCAACAAGGCGTTCAGATTTACCTGGCCCCTACAGCCGATTGCCGGGATAGCTGGCTAACCACCCTTCAGCATATTGCCACGGAAGGAAGATGTTTTGTCCTTGGATGTAATCAGTTGATAACCCCGGATGCTTATCCGGAAAATATCCGGACAATTATTCCCGATCCTTCAACCATTTCCTGCACTGGCGGAAGCGTGATCATTGGACCTGGGGGAAAGGTACTTGCAGGTCCGATACAGAATGAAGAGGGAATATTGTATGCTGATCTCGACCTGGAGGAAGTGATCAAAGGTAAATATGAATTTGATGTGGCCGGTCATTATAATAGGCCCGATGTTTTTGCATTCCGGGTCAATACAGGATCAGGTGCTCAAACGTCAAGCAAAGGACCTTTGCTTCCATAAACCGGGTCGGCCTTTGGATCCGGAACAATGGTTATATTCTTGTCTGCTGAAGGCCTTTCCTTTGTAAACACCAAGTACTTCTTGCGCTGTGCTGTGGAAATGATGAAATGGATATATCCCGTTGGACCAGGATCCAAATGATTTGTATTGGTTATACGGATCGAATTGTAATCTCTTCGGACGCTGCTTTATTACCTCCTGCATCCACGGTGATTATTTTGTAAGTATGTGCTGACCGATTACCGGGTTTGTCTTCAAAATGGAATGGATCAGAGCCGGTCTGTGGCTGGTGAGGCAATTCCCCTGTCTTCTCCCCGTCACGCCATATCTCATAGCCCTTGATGGGTTCATCACCCGCTATGGCTGTATTCCATGCCAGGGTCACCACCCTGTCATCTCCCATCATTTCCTGTTTGATTTCCGGTGTAGCTGGGGAAGTCAAACCACCTTCCGGTACCTGGAAATAATTGGTTTTTCCTTCTTTGGCTGCCAGGGCCATTTTTTCGATGTTTTGCCGATCACCCTCTCCCAGTCCGTCCGGTTCGATCTGGGCGGACAGGTAGTTCTGGTGAAGCTGGCATTTAGCCGGGTCATCATCGATATGGCCGATCCCGATGATTGCTGT
>CAYTND010000551.1:0-1554 GCA_964438965.1 uncultured Pirellulales bacterium | reverse complement strand
GCCTTAATGACCTCCTTTGTGGTTATCAGGGTCTCCAATGAATCATCAACAACCAGAGGTAGAGCAGGTACTGACTCGACCTTGTGGCCACGTTCTTGGACGCGGTCCTTATCTGCTGTGGCTGCAATTGCTGATCGAATTGCCAAGCGATTCTCTCTCTTGTTGATTCGTTCTACAAGCACCTTGCGAGCCTCGGGAGGATGTGCAGTTCTGCCACCCACTGTACCAGGAGCAAAACCAGCCTTGTTAGCAGCACCTGTGCCACTACCCTTGATTCGAGGCATTCGAGAACGGCCATGTCCTGTCTGCCAGCTCTTTGCAGTATTTTTCTTGCCTGCAAGCTCATCAACGCCATGAGGCTGTTTCTGACGGGACTGTACTGCGAGTACGGCCCTCTTTATCATATCAGGGCGATAGGGGGTATCAAAGTGAGATGGAAGGGTGATTGCTGTGCCAGCCTTTCCCTTCAGGGAGTATGTCTTTACACTAGTCATAACATTTCATCCTCCAACTATTGCTTGGATGAGGTACTAATGTAACTCACCGGAATTGGTTCTCCTCGATGACGCTTTGTTGGGCGCATCGCATGTCTCAGTCGTATTGGCCTCTTTATTGGACCAGGCACTGAGCCCTTTAGCATTACATAGTCACCGCGAATCACACCATAGTGTAAGAATCCACCATCGGGGGTTATCTCCTCGCCACGCTCTCCGATCTTAATGACAGCATTGTTGAAACTCGTACGAGAGTGAAATCCTGTCTGACCAGGGCGAGGTACTGAATAACGAATGTTGGAGGGCGACCATGGACCGATACAACCAACTCCACGCTTTGTCTTTCGGGACTTGTGCTGTAGTATCCTGATTCCCCATCGACGAACTGGACCCTGGAACCCATGTCCCTTGGTCACTGCGATTGTGTCAATCAGCATGCCTTCATTGATGATGTCAGCTATACGTACGTCGGTACCAAGAACCTCCTTTGAGTACTCGAAGGCGTCCTGAACTGAGTTAGCGCCTACCTTGTACTCCATTACATCGGGTTTCTTCTTGGGTACACCAGCAAGTCGTGGCTGGGTGTGTATCAACATTCGAATCTCAGAGAAGGATTCAATCTTTTCTTCGAATTCCTTCATCTTTTCTTCGTAATCGTATTCCTTTGGTAAAGGCATGGCTTTCTTCAGGTCATCTGAGAGATTGTCTGTAAGAACCTCGCTGATGAGCTTCCGCCCATATGGTGTCTTTCCGTACCCACGAATGGAGAATGGTCGGATGGGCGGGACGTCCAGCACGGTAACTGGAATTACTGTTTCCTGGCCTGCAAAAGGCGAATCGACGTTATCAACAGTTACCACCGCATGCGTCATGCCTGCCTTGTAACCAACAAAACCTTGTAGCTTTGCAGTATCTCCCACAAATTTCGGCCAATTCTTAATACGCGGGACGAATTTGGAGGCTCGGCCTCGTGGTAGATACGCTAGACTGCCCCTTCTCGGAGCATGCTTTTTCCTGTGTGCCAATATAAACATCCTGTAGTTTTGCAGCACTAGGCAAC
>CAYTND010000550.1:0-1558 GCA_964438965.1 uncultured Pirellulales bacterium | reverse complement strand
AAAAATCAGGCCAATATCGGTGAACTTCAGGATTGCTAAATTATTACGCTCGTCTTTAGCTAATTCGCTCAGCAATTGGTTAATATCATCCGGGGTCTTTGTGTACTGGTGCAATTCGGCGATAGTTTGTGCCATTTGCCGGGCCAGTCCGGACGAGGATGCCGATGAGTCGAAGATTTTCAATTTGTTCTTGTTGTCCCGTAAGAGTCTGTGGACTATCATTTGTCGGCCGATGCGTGAAAGGGCTGGCCTGGCTGTGTTTTTACCTAACAACAAAAATTGCAACCGGTCGAACGAAAGCACATTTAATCTGTTGTAGCCGGCTATCCTTTCGTCAGCCAGAACGGCACGCTCAGCCTGATAGGTGGCCTGCTCGGGGACCAGCAGAATCAACTGCTGTTCGCTCGGCTCCAGCAATTCATTGACAATAGTTTTTATGCAATAGCTGGTCTTGCCGGTACCGCTTCTGCCAAGAATAAACTGAACCGCCATAAGAACAATCCCTGATTTAAGTTACTCTTTCGTGCTCTTTTACCACAATCAGCGATTGTTTTCAATTATCATAGAAAAACTACCTTCTTCTGCCCGTTCTGTCTCGGTCGGCTTCCGGCGTGCCCATATATTCCGGCTCACCCGGCTGGCCTGCAGACGGACCGAATGTCTTCCGGATGAGCGCTTGTATTTGCTCCCCACTGGGATATGTAATCACCTCAAACATTTCAAACTTATACTCCTCCTGATGTTTGAGTTTGAAATAATGTTCTGCCCTTTTGGGCAGGTTGGTACGTGTATCTACAAAAACCCGCCACTTCCTGAGTTCAATCGCCTCAGAGCTGGTTTCTTTTTGTGGCCAGGTTAGTTCATAGACCTTAGTGCCGGACACAGTAACCGCCACTTTTGATTCCTCTACTCGACTCCACCGAGCACCGGAAACATCGCTTATATCTGAAAAGGGCACCAAACCAAACCTCCGACCTGCCGCTTGTTCAACTTTGGCAAGCTTCTCATCCGTAATCGCAGTTGTCGTAATAGGACCCGTAGATAAATACTTTATCATTTGGACTTTATTTGGAATATCCCACAAAACAAACCGCTCTCCAAACCTGACCATGTCGATATTCAGGGTTTGTGAGACCCACTCGATTTGTACTGGTTCGTTCGCTGGGGGTAGAAACGTTGCAATACAAACATTCTGAACTTTCCCCAGCGCCTCATAAATCTCATTTAGAGCAACAGTCTCTGTGACCCGTGTTCCAAAGAATAAAGCAAAAACCACAAGAATCACAGCAGCGACGGCAGCCAGCTCTGCTATTCTGATTCTTAGAGTTCTTCGACGAGCGCTGCGTCCAACATCAGGTGATTGCTTTTGCGCAGATTTTTCAAGTGCAGCAAAAGCATCGTCGAGAATGCGCTTGTCCGTCTCGGCTCTGGTAGTTATATGCAATCTCTCAATCGTTCGTTCTATCTGGTCTGCGGGGTTCATTTTTTCGACTCTCCTCTTAAGATTGTCCGCAGTTTATCAAGCCCGTAGCGATATCTGCCCTGAACCGTATTCATT
>CAYTND010000549.1:0-1559 GCA_964438965.1 uncultured Pirellulales bacterium | reverse complement strand
CTGCGGTGCGGCGAGGTGCGCCGAATGTATTTCTGGTTGCCGATATGCCGTTTCTGTCTTACCAGATTGGTGAAGGCGAGGCGGTGAAAAATGCCGGCCGGTTCGTTGCCGAAGCTGGGGCACAAATGGTAAAAATTGAAGCGACCGGTGCGTATCTTAATGTAATTAAAGCAGTTAGCGATGCCGGTATAGCTGTTATGGCCCATATCGGCATAAGGCCGCAGAGCATCGGTAAGATTGGACGATTCAAGGCTGAGGCGACCACGGCAGAGATGGCTGCCGAGCTGGTAAGTCTCGCCAAGCAAATGGTCGATAGTGGTGCCGCCTCGCTGCTGATTGAAGGGACCGCTGCGGAGGTAGCGGAGATTATCACAAAACGCTGCGAAGTGCCGGTGATTGGCTGTGGTTCCGGGCAGGGCTGTGATGGGCAGATATTGATTGCGCCTGATATTCTGGGGCTGACGCAAGGGCCAAGTCCAAAGTTCGCAAAGAGTTACGGCAGCCTGGCCAAAGAGACTATTGAGGCATTTAATACCTACGCCAAAGAAGTGCAAAGCAGCCAATACCCCGACGCCGGGCATAGTTACCATATGAAATCCGGCGAACTGGACAAGCTCCAGCAATTGCTAAAAGATAAAACTTAGGGAGAAAAATTCTGTCAGTTTGATGCCTAAAGTTCGAACCCCGCAATCTCTGTCCCGCAATCGGGGCATTTTGAATCTTCAATATTATTTACAGCAATCCTATAGCCAATGCGTTCAATCAACATTCGGCCGCAATTATAACAAAATGTACTTTCAAATTTCGCCCCGGGCACATTACCGAGGTAAATATAGTGCAGCCCTGCGGATTGGCCTATCTCGAAAGCCCGCTCCAAACTGCTCATAGACGTGGGCATTGAATCCAGATATTTATACTGCGGATGGAACCTGCTGATATGCCACGGGACATCAGGCCCGGCATCTGAAACAATAAACCCGGTAAGTTTTTTCAGCTCATCGTCAGAATCATTTTCGCCCGGCACCAGCAGGGTAGTAATCTCAAGCCAGATATTCGTTTCCTTTGCGATGTAGCTAATCGTATCAAGCACCGGCTGCAATCTTGCCTTGCATAACCTTTTGTAATAATCCTCGCTGAACGCTTTCAGGTCAACATTTATCCCATCAAGCCACTCGCCGGCGAAATTGACGGCTTCGGTCGTCATATAGCCGTTACTGACAAAAACATTCGCCAGCCCGCGTTCTTTGCCCAACCTCCCGCAGTCGTTACACAACTCCATAAAAACCGTCGGCTCGGTATAGGTATAAGCGATACTCTTGCACCTGCTGCGCACAGCCCCCTCGACAATTTGCTCCGGCGATATTGGTTCTCCGTTGATTTGACCTCTTTCTATCGCCGCCTGGCTTATCTGCCAGTTCTGGCAGAACTCACATCGGAAATTGCACCCCATCGTAGCAATGGAGAAACTGCGCGTCCCGGGCTGAAAATGAAACAGCGGCTTTTTCTCGATAGGGTCCGGATTGGCCGAGCAGACCTTATCGTAAGTCAGCGAATACAGC
>CAYTND010000548.1:0-1565 GCA_964438965.1 uncultured Pirellulales bacterium | reverse complement strand
TCGGCCCTTCAGGCTGCGGTAAGACGACAACTCTAAGAATGATAAATCGCCTTATCGAGCCAACCTCTGGGCGTATTTTCGTTGATGGACGGGAGATACGTACAGCCAAGCCAGAGCAGCTTCGTCGGTCTATTGGCTATGCAATTCAAAGCGTTGGTCTTTTCCCCCATATGACAGTAGCAGCAAACATTACCATTGTACCAGAGCTTTTACATTGGGAGAAAAGTCGTGTTTCTAGGCGTATCGAGGAACTGCTTGCACTGGTCGGACTCAACTCGGTAGAACACGCATCGAAATATCCAAACCAACTGTCTGGGGGTGAAGCACAGCGTATCGGTGTGGCTCGAGCGCTTGCTGCTAATCCTCCGATCCTGCTTATGGACGAACCGTTCGGGGCAGTTGACCCTCTCACTCGTGAGAGATTGCAGGCTCAATTTATCCGTATTCAGCAAGAACTTAAAAAGACTATTATTCTGGTTACCCATGACCTTGATGAGGCCATCCGGCTTGCCGATAGAATTGCCATAATGGACTCTGGCAAGCTGGTACAATATGATACACCCGAAGTGATACTGGCCAAGCCTGCAAATAAATTCGTTCACGACTTTGTAGGTACAGATAGGGCACTCAAACGCTTGTCTCGCATTAGCATTAAAGGTATTGTTAAATCTGCACCTTCGGTTAGTATTAATACACCTATAAAAGAGGTATATTCGGTTTGTAAGCAATACCGTTGGGTTTGGGCTGTAGATAATGACCAGCGGCTAATTGGATGGATAGACAGGGCAAGCCTACCAGAGGCTTCTTCCGTTAAAGAGGCAGTAGTGCAGGGAAATCCAGACGAGATTGCTGTAGCAAATAGTGCTACTCTCCGTGAAACATTATCACGTATGTTGGGTCAAGGACTGAAATGTATTCCCGTGGTTGATGACATCGGCCACCTCGTTGGCGAAGTGGCTCTAAGCGACATTGAAGCGGCTACAGCCGAAACAGAGGCATAGATTATGCATAATCGTCGAACAAGTCGCTGGATATTTTTGGCCATATTTATTGGCGCCTTTGTTGTACTTATCGCCAATATGAGTTGGTGGGAAAATGCTCTGCGTTTTATATTTCCCAACGAATCCCAGGTCATACACCCACGTGCCAGCCTGCTTGTTTTAGTTGGAGAGCACCTGGAGCTGGTGCTTATTTCTAGCAGTATTACAATTCTAGTAGGAATACCACTTGGAATATGGGTAACTCGCCCGAGTGGCAAGAATTTTCTGCCGATAGTCACTGATATTACCTCATTTGGTCAAACATTCCCTCCAGTGGCTGTTCTGGCGCTGGCTGTGCCTATGTTTGGATTTGGGCTTTGGCCTACCGTGTTTGCTTTGTTCCTTTATGGGTTGCTGCCGGTCGTCCGTAATACAATTGCTGGTCTTCGTGCGGTTCCTAACAATATACTGGACGCTGCGTACGGTATAGGGATGAGCCGGTTACAGGCATTAGTCCGTGTGGAGATACCTCTTGCTGCACGAGTGGTGATGCTGGTTGTAGCGCTCGTACTCCAACTGAAAGGT
>CAYTND010000547.1:0-1595 GCA_964438965.1 uncultured Pirellulales bacterium | reverse complement strand
CGCCGCTACCCCGCACTGGTCAATCACACCGAGCACTTCGAATTGTGCAGCCAGGCGGCCGTGCGCGTGTTCGGCGAGGGCAACGTGATCACCGACACCCCGATGGATATGGGGGGAGAAGACTTCGCCTTCATGCTTCAGGAGAAGCCCGGCTGTTACGTCTATATCGGCAATGGTGTAGGGAGCAAAGGTGGTTGCATGGTGCACAATCCGCATTACGATTTCAATGACGACATTCTTTCGCAAGGGGCCAGCTACTGGGTGATGCTGGTCGATACAGTCTTGTCACGGGCATCCGATTGACCGGAGCCGTGCTGATAAACACACTGATCAAACTTCTCTAACAAGAGGAGACGCAACAAATGAGATTCAAAGATAAAGTAGCCCTGATCACTGGTGGAACATCGGGCATTGGCAGCGGGACTGCAATACGATTCGCAGGCGAGGGCGCAGCGGTTGCGATTACCGGGCGTAATACCGAACGCGGCGAGCAAGTTATTAAAGAGATCACGGACAAAGGCGGCAAAGCTCTCTTTGTCCGTGCCGATGTGCGTAAGAGCGACGATTGTCGTAACGCAGTCGAACAGACCCTCGCAACTTTCGGCAAGATAGACGTGTTGTTCAATAACGCCGGTGTCTTCCATCCGAAAACAATTCCGGAATGCACCGAGGAGGAATGGGACGAGACTATTGAATCCAGCCTCAGAGGCGCTTTCCTGATGTCAAAATTCGCGCTGCCGTCGATGATCGAACAGGGCAGTGGCTCGATCATCCATACGAGCTCCGGCTGGGGCATCCTCGGGGGTGACAAGGCGGCAGCATATTGTGCCGCCAAGGGTGGACTGATAGTCATGGCAAAGGCGATGGCCATCGATCACGGTCCGGACGGTATTCGGGTGAATTGTGTATGTCCTGGAGACGTGCTGACTCCCATGCTGCATGCAGACGCCAAGGATCGCGGCATACCCTGGGATGAATACGCCAGTGGTGGTACCGAACGGCCGCTCGGCCGAGTCGGTACGGTTGATAATATCGCCGACGCTGTCCTGTTTCTGGCCTCTGACGAGGCATCCTTTATCACCGGTGACGCGCTGGTTGTTGATGGCGGCGGTATTGCCGGTAGCGCCTGATCGAGCGGCCCAATGAAGATCGCGTGGTTTATTAAATTCGCTTGTCCGATTACCGGCCTTTTGGCCGGCGTCTTGCTGGCAAGTTGTGGAGCCGGCGAGAATAGTGCAGCTCCTGAATCGAATATCCAGCCCGTTGCATATCCGACCGTCGATGACAGTTTTCTGTCGGCGGTCGAATGGCGCTTCGTGGGGCCGTACCGTGGGGGGCGTGTCGTGGCGGTCGCGGGACATCCCGACGATCCCCACGTGTACTATTTCGGGGCCGCCCACGGCGGAGTCTGGAAGACCACTGATGCCGGACAACATTGGAAAAATGTATCGGACGGGTTTATCGAGTTCCCGGCGATCGGTGCCCTGGACGTGTCGCTCTCGGATCCCGACGTAATCTACGCGGGTACGGGTGAGGGGCTGCAACGGCAATATATTTCACCCGGAGACGGAGTCTACAAATCCACCGACGCGGGT
>CAYTND010000546.1:0-1596 GCA_964438965.1 uncultured Pirellulales bacterium | reverse complement strand
AATGTCGCGGCACTGATGAAGGGTGGAGGAAAGGAGATTGCCCAGAAAGAATTCAGCAGAATGGGGTTTGATGAGGTATACTTCAACCTTGTCCGATCACATAAACATGGCAATCCCTCAAAGCGGCTGAGATTATTCATGAGCAATATCGAACTAACCCTACCTAGAAAGCGACCACCCACTGTTATGGAGGCAATCAGCGATCTCCCTCCACTTGATATTGATGCACTGTTCCAGTATCATGAACCTGTACCAAATCATAATCTAACTGTGGTGAGTGATGATAAGCAGAAGAAGATTCGAAAAACTTCTTGGGGTCGGGGTGCAAGATACTTCAGAACATCAAAAAAGAGGGCTTTACCTAACTGGGTGCGTCTATATCCCGATATGGTATCGACCTCTATCATAGGACTCTCACGATATATTCATCCATACCAAGACAGACTCTTGACAGTTCGAGAGCATGCTCGCCTGATGTCATATCCCGATGATTTCATATTCAAAGGACACCCAGAGAGCCAATACAATCAAGTAGGTGAATCCGTTCCCCCCCTAATATCCCGTCTAATTTCAGAGGAGGTAAAAATCCAAATTGACTGATGATTCAAAGAATGTGTTTGTAGTGCTACATAATGTTCATTCAGTTTCTCGATTGGTAGAAACAGCTCAGGTTGTATATGGCTTAGGTTTCTACAATTTTGTAGTGACCCGGGCTGAAGGGTCCGCAGCTCAGTCAGGTGTTCCCGATGCAAATCGTCTTGCAATTAAGATGAAACGCAACTTCTCGGTTTTACCTGATCTTCGGGACGCATTGGAGTTGTTCGAAGTTACCAAGCCCCTCATGATAGTATCACCTGTTCTGACAAAGGACCGGATCAAGCTTGATGAGCTTGAGAGTCGTGTGAACTCCGGAGAAAAGATGATTATTGCTCTTTCAGGTGGTACTAGCTCCTTCTCAAGAAAAGAGATGGACATTGGCGAGTGCGTATCTCTTGATGCTAAAGTTGACATTGGCCCTGCAGGAACTGCAGCAATCATACTACATGCTCTAAAGTAGAATTACTTAGTATAAGGAAATGGTGGGCCGGATGCGATATATTCGAGAGCCACGGAGTGTGATTCTCTTTGAACGCACGATCCCGTGGATCCGAACCACGAATCATACCAAGCTAGACCACCGACCCATGTGAAGTTGAATCCATTGCAGGAGCGATTTAATCGTTTCGTTGCAAACTAACCGAATTATATCTACTCTGAAGGCTCTGAATTGTTCCAAGATAGATACCGTCAGCACTGTATACCTCAGAATCTGCTAGACTAGCACAAGCATTGTCGAATAGAGGTCCCTGTAGTTTAGCATTGGGACGATTGACGTATACACCTGTAAGCAATTCGTTGAAACTTGGTAGAACTACCAGCGAGCACTTTTCATCATCCATCTCTAACTGTCCAAGAGCACGCCTTACACAGTTTTTGTCTAATTGCATTGTCAAAGCTACCGGGACTACAAATGAGCCTCGCACCCGATCGGGTCTTCCAATATCTGGGGAAGATACATCCTTCAGACGGCGGACGGTTGGATGGTTATGTCCAATC
>CAYTND010000545.1:0-1598 GCA_964438965.1 uncultured Pirellulales bacterium | reverse complement strand
CGGCTTTTCGCTTTACGACGGTGCTGTAGTGCTGGAAGGTATGTTCGGCATCAACATTATGACAAGCATTATTTCCGTTGCGGTACTGACGGGTCTCTATACTATTATTGGAGGTCTGTTAGCTGTTGTTTTGACCGAGTCGATTCAAACCGTTGTTCTTATATTAGGAGCAGTATGCATAACAGCGATTGGGCTTAGTCGTGTGGGTGGATGGTCCGGATTGGCTGACTGTGTTGAACCGGTCAAACTGACGATACTTCGCTCATCCAGCGATGCGTCGGGCCTTCCCTGGTATGCGGTTTTCTTAGGCTATCCTGTCATTGGCATCTGGTACTGGTGTGCCGACCAGACGATTGTTCAGCGGGTACTCGGCGCTAAAGATGCCAATCACGCTCGCGTTGGGCCTTTGTTTGCCGGGTTTATCAAAATTCTGCCGGTGTTTATCTTCGTACTCCCGGGGCTGATTTGCTTCGGACTAATCAACCAGGGCAAATTGCCCGATACGTTGGAGCACCCGCGACATACATACTCATTTATGATTAACCATTTGCTGCCTGTTGGACTCAAAGGCGTGGTTGCCGCGGCACTGCTGGCGGCATTGATGAGCACCGTCTCCGGGGCTTTGAACTCTATTGCCACACTGTTTAGCTATGACATTTACAAACGATGGCGTCCCCATACCTCTGACAGGACTTTAGTAATCGTAGGACGGATAGTTACGTTCGTCGCTATGATTGCCGCTATCGTATGGTCACCGTTCGTGAGCCATTACCCAAGCATCTTCCAGGGAATTATTGCAATAATCTGTTACATTTCTCCGCCCATTACAGTTGTGTTTATCTTTGGCGTGTTCTGGCGGCGAGCCAGTGGCAAAGCGGCCTTTGTTACACTCTGGCTCGGGTCAACTATGGGATTTGTGGTCTTTTGGCTCGATTGGTTCAAAGACAAAGACTGGCTAAAGCAATATATTGAATGGAAAGTACCGCCTATGATGGCAACCTTTTATCTGGCCGTGCTGTGCTCTGCAGTGCTGATTATTGTATCGTTGCTTAAACCTCATAAACATACTGCTGAAAGCGAAAAATTAGTGTGGGCCAATCCGATGCAGGCCCTGCATGACAAAGGCTGGAGTGGCATCGGCAATTATAAGTTCCTGACTGTTTTACTATTCGTTACGATGGTTGTATTGTATGTGATATTCAGTATAAAACCGTCATAAAGGAGAATGCTGAAATGAGAAATCCTAACGAGTTTATTGTGCTTACCGCAGCATTGTTGGCCCTTTGTTTTCTATTTGCCGGCTGCGCACAGCAAAAGGTAACACGCTACGGCAGCGTCATCGGGCTTAAACCGGAAAAGCTTGAAGAATATAAGGAGCTGCACGCAAATGTCTGGCCGGGCGTACTGAAGAAGATAAAGGAATGTAATATCCGCAACTATTCGATTTACCTCGGCGAGCTGGAAGAGGGCAAATACTACCTGTTCGGCTACTTCGAATATACCGGCGATGATTTCAAAGCCGATATGGCCAAGATGGCTGCTGACCCCACAACTCAGAAATGGTGGGAGTTCTGCGAGCCTTGCCAGAATCCGATACC
>CAYTND010000544.1:0-1600 GCA_964438965.1 uncultured Pirellulales bacterium | reverse complement strand
GGGTGAGAGCCCACCATGCTCATCTTTGGGGTAAGGATACAGGCTGAGCAATCCAGAGTAGGAAAGGTCTTATCCAGTTGTGACATACGCCCACCGATGCTTGGCTCCCTTTCTACCAGGATAACCTCATGCCCGGCATTGGCAATATCCAGGGCTGCTTGAATACCGGTAATCCCTCCGCCGATAACTAGGGCTCGTTTAGTTATCCCAACCTCTTTAGCGAACAGAGGCTCGTCGAGACGAGTCTTGGCTACCGCCATCTTGAGAAGGTCAATGGCCTTAGCCGTAGCTGCCTCGGGGTCGCTACTATGTACCCAGCTACAATGTTCCCTTAGATTAGCAATCTCTAAGAGGTAGGGGTTAAGTCCGGTAGACGCAACCAGTTTACGGAAGGTATTTTCATGCATTCGGGGAGAGCAGGCACCAATGACCACACGGTCAAGGTTCTGTTCCTTAATTGCCTTCTGAATCGAGGCTTGCCCCGATACACTACAGGAATACATGTTATCATCAGTAAAAACAACCCCGGGAATGGCTTTAGCCGCTTCACAAACTTCAGGAATGTTGACAGTGCCCGCAATATTACGCCCACAGTGACAAGTAAAAACCCCAATTCTTGACATATATTTCTCCTATGTCAAACCTTTATCCGCCAGAAGCGGCATCGGGTCCGTGAAATGTTTATTAAGTAAAAGCTTTTCAGGCGAGATGCCCAAAGCAAGCCCCATAAGCTGAGTGAAAAATATGATAGGTAACCCTAATTCCTCCTGATACTCCGATTGGATCGCTTTTTGATGGGTGTCCAAATTACTCTGACACATCGGACAGGCGACAGCAATACAGTCAGCACCCAGTCTTTTTGCTGTAGAGAGGAGGCGATGCGATAGTTTGTGCACAATATCAGGGCGAGCAAAAGGCAGGCTAGCTCCACAACATTCCGTCTTCAGACCCCAAGGGAGACTCTTAGCACCAAGCTTTTCTATCAGTCGGTCCATTATCTGAGGGTCATTCTCATCATCCAAATTAGTAACCTCTCGGGGGCGAACCAGAAGGCAGCCATAATAACAGGCCACCTTTAATCCACTAAGCGACTTCTTTATAACGGACTCAGGAACAGGGACATCCAAGACCTCAAGCAGCGAGTGGACAGTAACTGTCTTATCAAGAGTTCTATCAATAGCTCGTTCAACCAATCCCAGGGTTTTCTTATCCTCAAGCTCATGTATGGTATGCTTTAATCGAGAAAAACACATAGCACACGGGACAGCAATAGGCAGACTGGCTTCCTCCGCTAGCTTCAGGTTATAAGCAGGAAGGGCTAAACCCAAGAGATGGTTTGTGGAATGGGCAGCAGAAGCACCACAACAAATCCAGCCGTCAAGCTCTTTAAGCTCGATACCGAGCGCTTGACATACCAATTTTGTCGAAACATCATATTCTTTAGCCGTGGAGTGTAGGCTACACCCTGGATAGTAGGTATAGCTACCCTTTACTGCTGGAGTCCTTGCTTCTGTTTCAACCGATGCCAATGTTAACTCGACTCCTTTTCTATAGCCTTCACTCGATTGAATATTTGTCTAACTTGTTTTGCTCCTTCAAT
>CAYTND010000543.1:0-1609 GCA_964438965.1 uncultured Pirellulales bacterium | reverse complement strand
CCTGATTTCTGAAAAACACTTAAAGTTCATTGAGTCCGGTTTGCTTCACCCCGATGTTCAACTGCCTCGCGCCTGCCAGGCGGTCTCGGCGTCAACTTTGGCCAGAGGTGCGAAGTTGTGGGTTGATGGTTTTGCCGGCTTTACCGAAGCCGAGCTTGCAATCCTCACCGAACTGCTGAAGGTAGTCGCAGATGCACAAATTGCCTTTTGCCTTGACCCTTCGGAGATTGATTTAGCGAATCCTGCGGTCGAGAACATTGACCCGGTCGGTTTGTTTAATCCGACACAGCGAACATACGCCGAGCTTATCGACAGAGTAAAAAAATGTAAACTTCAACTGGCCAAACCGATAATTCTTGAACGAGCGGTTAGATTCTCTTCTTGTCCCCAGCTTGCTCATATCGAGCGTAATATATTTGAACTTGAACCATCGAAACTTGACTCGGCGGATAATATTCGCATTATATCAGCGCCGAACGCCCGTGTTGAAGTCCGGTTCGTCGCAAGGCAGATACTCGAATTGGTCAAAGAAAAAAGCTATCGATATCGTGACATTGCGGTTATCGCATCGGATATTGATAGTTATCAACATTATATAAGGGCGTATTTTGACGACTACGGCCTCCCATTTTTTATTGATAAGCGAAAACCATTGAACCAGCATCCGGTTGTTCAGCTTATTTGCTCGGCCCTGCAGGCGGTTACCGGCGGCTTTGCCCACGGCGATGTTTTCGCCTATCTTAAAACCGACCTTATGCCGGTGGAGCGTTACGATATCGACCTGCTGGAAAATTACTGTCTTGCCTTTGGCATAACGGCTAACGATTGGCAGAGCGATAAGCAGTGGAACTTTGCAGACCCTGATAGCGAAGACTTCGACGAAAACCGAATAAATCAAATTCGGCTAAAAGCTATCAGCTCTTTGCTTGAGCTTCGGGACAGCCTTTGTCCGGTTGACGAACCCGCAAAGACGCTCAGTGCCGAGGAGTTTACACAAACCATTTTCAATTTTCTTGATGACCTTAAAGTTAAGGAGACAATTGGCAGTTGGATTGAAGAAGCCAACAAGAACGAAGATGGTGCTGCTGCTAATGAACATCAGCAATTTTATAATAAGCTTGTGGATATATTCGACGAGCTTGTCGAGGTCTTTGCAGGCTGGATTATGACGGCTGAGGATTATTTTGCGATTATCAATTCCGCTTTTTCACAGCTGACTTTAGCTTTTATTCCGCCGACTTTAGACCAGGTCCTTGTCGGCTCTATTGAGCGCAGCCGACATCCTGATTTGAAAGCGGTTTTTTTAATTGGTGCAACGCAAAGACAATTTCCGGTGCCGATTAGCTCCGAGGGCATATTAACGGACGACGACCGCGGCGCTGCTGAGTCAGCGGATTTCCAATTAGCCCCGCCGGTAACTCAGATGCTCACCGAGCGCCAGTATTTGGCCTACATTGCATTTACGCGTCCGTCCGAGTTTCTGTGTGTTACGTATCCTTCGACCGATGATAAGGGCAGCGCCGTGCCTCGCTCGCAGTTTGTAGCTAATCTTGAATCGTTGTTTGAAAATCTGAGCGAAGAGGCAATTGTGAGCCGAGAAACTGCCATC
>CAYTND010000542.1:0-1610 GCA_964438965.1 uncultured Pirellulales bacterium | reverse complement strand
GCGGTGCCGTCGCCGTGCGTTCAGGTGATCTGACCAGGACGCATCAGGAACGCCTGGTCAAAAACGGCTTCTTGCAAAAGGTCATGAAGGGCTGGTACATTCCTGCCCGCTCAGACGAGGCCATGGGAGAGAGCACGGCATGGTACGCATCGTTCTGGGGTTTCTGTGCAGCCTATTTGCATGAGCGTTTTGGGAAGAATTGGAGTCTCTCTCCTGAGCAGTCTTTAATGCTTCATGCCGGGAACATGACAGTTCCACGCCAACTGTTTGTACGTTCACCGAAGGCCCGCAACAAGATCACAACGCTGCCGCATGATACGTCGTTATTCGATACGCGTACGGCCCTGCCCAAGGCCGGACAAATTGCAGAGAAGGACGGATTGCGTCTGTTCTCTGTACCTGCGGGCCTGGTGAGTTGCGGATCTGGATTCTTTCGACAGAACGCGACAGACGCACGCGCGGCTCTGGCCATGGTGCGCGATGCATCTGATGTGCTTGCACTGCTCCTTGAAGGTGGACGTACCACGGTTGCCGGCCGTCTCGCAGGTGCGTTCCGAAATATCGGACGTGACCGTATTGCCGACGATATTGTCAAAACAATGCAAACCGCAGACTACGACATTCGTGAAAAAGATCCATTCGAAGACACAATAAATCTGATTCTGCCATCGCGCAAACAGTCGCCGTACGTGAACCGTATTCGCCTGATGTGGCAACAGATGCGAGAGCCAATCCTCAAACAATTTCCTGCCGCCCCTGGCCGGCCTTCCGACACCGCTGCCTATCTCAAGGAAGTCGATGACATTTACGTTACAGACGCTTATCACTCGTTGTCCATTGAAGGCTACCGGGTCAACTCTGAGCTGATCGAACGGATCCGCGACGGTGAGTGGAATCCGGATAAAAACGAGAATGACCGCGAACAACATAATGCCTTAGCCGCACGAGGGTACTGGCAGGCCTATCAGGCAGTCCGCGAAAGCGTACACAAGGTACTAGAGGGCGATAATCCCGGAGCAGTTGGCGATGATGATCACGGTGACTGGTACCGTGAGATGTTTGGGCCGAGCGTAACAGCCGGCCTCTTGCGGACAGCGGACCTCGCCGGCTACCGCAACGACCAGGTATATATCCGTCGCTCAATGCATGTGCCACCGCGCCATGAAGCGGTGCGGGACTGCATGCCGGCATTTTTTGATTTGCTGAGAGAAGAGCCGGAACCCTCGGTGCGGGTTGTTCTGGGGCACTTCGTGTTCGTATATATCCATCCGTACATGGACGGCAATGGCCGTATGGGACGATTTCTTATGAACGTGATGCTCGCTGGGGGCGGGTACCCCTGGACCGTCATTCCACTGGGAAAACGAGACAACTATATGGCTGCGTTGGAAAGCGCGAGCATGGAACAGGATATCGCGCCGTTTGCAATGTTTCTTGGGCGCCTTGTTGCTGACAGTTTAGACGGTAAGCCGGCACCACAGGTGCCTACCAATCATTGATATGGAGGAAAAAGATGGGTGATGAAAAGAAAAAAATAATCATTTTACTGGGAAGTCCACGTAAAAAAGGAAACAGTACGGCAATGGCCAAAGAAATTGAAAAAGGAGCTG
>CAYTND010000541.1:0-1614 GCA_964438965.1 uncultured Pirellulales bacterium | reverse complement strand
AATAGACGTCCTTGCCCGCCTGGCAGGCCCAAACAGTGATAAGCGAATGCGAGTGATTGGTCGTAGCGATGCCAACAGCATCAATGTTCTTGTCTTCCAGCAATTCACGAACATCGACATAGGTATCGACCTTTTCATTGCGGTCCTTAAATGACTTGGCACGACGGTCGAGGACCTTTCTGTCCACATCACAAAGCGCAGCCACTCGTACCCCTGACATCTTACTGAATTCGCTAATGTGTGAGCCGCCCCGGCCATGGATACCGACTACAGCCACGCGAATATCGTTGTTCGCCCCTCGTACGCGGGAAAAAGGACTGGCCATCGTCAGACCAATACCAGCGGCCATTGAATGTTTCATAAAATTTCGGCGTGTGATACGTTTCATTGTTAGCCTCCTGTTTGAACTTGTGTTAAATTGAGCGGATCGGCCTTACTATAAGCCAAAACGCTATTATCAATTGTAATTTCGGCAGCTTCTTTGGCGGTATATTACGAGAATAATACTGAAAGAAGCCACATAATAAGATAATCAAAAACAAAAGCAATAGCAAGAACCAAATTAAAAAATTAAAAAATTTCAGATTCTTCCTCGAATGTTCTCAGTACTACATGAATATTATTATTTGTTGAAAATCATTGCTGAGTTGATAAAGTACCTGATTTGCAAAAGAGTATGATGGAAAGCTCTGCGTTGCATCTGTTCACGTAATGATTTCTTCGATTGTTCGTGCAACGATGTAATCCGGGAGCTTTCTCAGGCCTGGTTCGGCCTCATAAGCGGATATAATGCTCTTATCCGGAAATGCTCCGAGTTCTTTAATAAGCTCCTCAGCCAGCGGCCGCAATCTTTCCTCCGTTATGCCCGCTTCTGCTTTACCACGTGCGGCTTGAGCCAAAGCCTCAAATTCGGCCCGGCTGTCATACCAATCAAGCTGCAGTTCCAATTCAAAGGCCTCCCTGGCCCGAGTGCGGTCAAAGGTATATTGAATCCCAAATGGGTTGTAGGTCTCTATTCGTTCATCCACAAAAGCCAGGCACGCATCCTTGTATGCGGCGTATTTGGCCTCGTCAAAGTTCTCAAACCCGCGTTCTGCAATCTCTTCGGCCAGCAGTTTTTCTATTCTCGCCGCCAAAAGCTCCTTGCCGGCTTGAAGCCGTTCGTAAAGGGCTTCATAATAGGCCTTCAAAAGTAAGCTCGTTTCATTCATCTGTTTTCGTTATCCACATCTATTGTGAATTACTTGTTCGCGACGTGTTTCAATGGCCGATTATACTATGGAAAACCCTCTAATTCCATATCCGCGTCAGAGTAGCGGTACCGGCATTCATCAGGTCGGCAGCCGTATAGCAGGTTAAGACCGCTGGTAAATTGGGTAGTTTGTTAGTATTAATTTTTTAGGGGATTTTTTCAAGAAATTGGGGTTTTGGCGGAATTTTTTTCTGATTTTAGAGGGAATCCTTGTTTTTCGGTCAAAAATGGGGGCAGGTCTGTCAGTTTGCGTGGATTGAGCAGGATAGGCAAGAAAAGAGTGGTAAAAAATTGCAATAAATTCGCAAAAATTGACGCCTGCGTCAAAAGTCAGATAGTTCATAGCACAGAATCGTTGGAAT
>CAYTND010000540.1:0-1615 GCA_964438965.1 uncultured Pirellulales bacterium | reverse complement strand
AAATCATTTCTATTGGCACTGAGCTTCTTTTAGGAGAGATAACTGACACCAATGCGTCTTACCTTGCTGGTCAGTTACCTTTCTTAGGAATAGACCTTTACTGGATTTCGCAGGTAGGAGATAATCAGGCGAGGTTGGTAGAGGTCCTAAAGCGTGCCTGGCTGCGGTCAGACCTTATCTTAATTACAGGTGGTTTGGGGCCAACCGAAGATGACTTAACCCGTGAAGCTATAGCTGAGACGCTGGGAGAAGAGCTGCGGATTGACCCCCTCTTTGAGCGTGAAATACGGGAACGATTTACTCGTCGTGGTATCGAAATGGCTCCCAGTAATATAAAGCAAGCAGCAGTTATTCCGTCGGCCACGGCTATCCACAATACTCGAGGGACTGCTCCCGGGTGGTGGGTAGAAAAAGGTGGGCATATACTAGTGGCTATGCCTGGCCCACCTGGAGAAATGCATCACATTTGGCACACAGAAGTCCTTCCCCGATTACAGCAGAGAGCCACCGGTACCATTATTTTTTCTAAAACCCTTAAGATTTTTGGCTTACCCGAGGGAACAGTAGGAGAGTTAGTTTCACCCTTGCTCTCTTCAGCTAATCCCACCCTTGGTATTTATGCTAAAGCTGATGGTATTCATCTGCGCTTCACAGCTAAAGCCAAGAACCAAAAGCAGGCCGAGAAGATGATTGACCGAGGAGAAGCTAGAGTTAGGTCAATTTTAGGTGAATCTATCTGGGGAACTGATAATGACACCCCAACATCTGTGGTAGGTCATATACTGACTGAAAAGGGATTGAGCTTGGCAGTTATGGAATACTGCACCGGAGGTTTATTAACGGCTACCATTACCGATACTCCCGACAGCTCAGCATATTTTAAGGGGGGACTGATTGCCTGTTCCAGTGAAGCACTGATAGCTTATGGGGTTGATGCTGGGCTTATCGATGACTGTGGCGCTATCAGTTCTGAAGTAGCACAAGCAATGGCTGAGGCAGGTAGGTTGCGTTTGGAGGCCGCTATTGGAGTCAGCATAACTGGCGTAATCAGTCCAGACGAACTGGAAGATAAACCGGTCAGTACCACGTATATTGGAATAGATAGTGGTCAGAATAAGAAAACAATTAAAGGTAATTACACGGCAAGAAACACATCTTGGATTAAGCGTTGGGTAACTAATTCTGCCCTCTTTGAGTTAAGAAAAATGCTGCTTGCTCTGGACTAGCCCAGGGCTTATGGTTTACGCTTAGCCACTGGCAAACCTCACCACCGTTGCCGAGTAAGGTCAGACTAAAGATTTCCACTTTATTAACAAACATTATGTTAAGATGGTAATTAAGAATGAGAAATACATTTAATTTAGGCAAGCTCTTTGGTATCCAGTTCAGACTGCATTATACCTGGTTTATAATATTTGTTTTTATAACCGTCTCTTTCTCGTGGCAGCTCTTTCCCAGCAGTTACCCTGAGTGGCCGTTAGCGCTTCATTGGGCTATGGGCCTAGTTACCAGCCTGCTATTTTTTGCTTCACTCTTAGCCCATGAGCTAGCTCATAGCCTTGTCGGTAGAGCCAATGATATCCCGATAAAAAGCATAACTCTTTTTATCTTTGGT
>CAYTND010000539.1:0-1620 GCA_964438965.1 uncultured Pirellulales bacterium | reverse complement strand
TAAGGTCGGTCATGATAACGGCTGTTTGCCCGCCGATATACACGTATAATGCCACTGCTACTGCTGTGACTATCGCACCGGTCATAATCTGCCAGCCCAGGAGAGTGTGGAGCGTTTTGCCTAAGGTGATAAGATTTATACCGATGTATCCGACGAGATAGAGCAGGATAATAAACGTGGCGGCGATTCGTGTCTTTTTATCAAAACGAACTTCCATGTACTCTGGAATTGACTGAATTTTCATATAGTAAATAATTGGTATCCAGACCAGTACGAGGATTGGCATCCAAAACCAATCGTTGAGATAGGACTGCGTGCTGCAAATGCCATATTTAAATCCGACCGTGCTGTACTTTATGAAACTGTAACTTCCAACGACTGTGGCGACACATGAAAAAGAAATCAGCCACCATGAAAATCTCTGTCCTCCGAAAAAGAAGTCTTTGGTAGTGGTAGTATATCGGCCGAAATACAGGCCGAACCCAAGCACCGCAACAAAATAGCACAGCATAACTGCGTAGTCGAGGTTTCCGCCGATAGCTTGAGCAATCATAACGATTCTCCGTTTGCCCAATAGGGTGCCAGAAATGTAAAGATACATACGATGGCCAGCATTAACAAGAAACCAGCGACGAGTATCACTACGAACCGGCGGTCTTCGGCGATTTTCAGATTAAGGTATCCCCCGCGTAATCCACACCAAATTCCTATAATACACAACAGTGCGCCAACGCCGAACTGACAGACAATCGGCCAAACTCGCAGCATATTCACTTGCCGTTTCTCCTGTTCCTAAAATCAGAAGTCAGAAATCGGAAATCAGAAGTCAGAAGTTCTGTCCTCTGTCTTCTGTCCTCTGTCTTCTGTCCTCAACTGCTTTCTAAGCCAGGCGGGACGATTGGTAGTTATACCATCTACACCAAGTTTGAGAAGCCGGATTGCTTCTTCCGGCTCGTCCACCGTCCATACATAGAGCTTTTGTGCCGAAGCTTTCACGGCATCCATAAAGTCCTTCGTAACACCAGCATAATGAACATCAAGACCGTCGAGGCCTTTGTTCTTAGCTATTTGAACAAGTTGTGGGTCGTGCGGAATCCATTCCTCGGTTTCTTTGTCTTTTTCAGTTCCCTTGAGCCAATATGTGGGGACATCGATAAGCTCCCTGGACATTGCCACTGTTTCCAGGTCGAAACCGATAATGACTATTTGAGACATTTTACCGCTCTCAATGATGAGTTTCCGGAGAATGGGCAAAACCTCTTTCTCGCATTTTATTTCAACATAGAGTTTCCGTCCAGGAGGTATTGTCTCGATAATATCGGCAAGAAAAGGGATTTGCTCTCCAGCATATTCTTCCGATTTGAAACGCCCCACATCAAGCTTGCGGAGCTCCTGGGAGGTAGCCTCTTTAACCTTAATATCTATTTCACCTGTACGTTTTGTCGAGCTATCATGAATAACAAGAATGCGATTATCCTTCGACAAGTGCACATCTACCTCCACATCAGCTCCTTTTTCCCAACCAAGCATGACTGAAGCCATGGTGTTCTCCGGAGCCAGGTATGATGCCCCGCGGTGCGCAATGATTTCGACAGACTTTGTACATCCTGATATACTGAC
>CAYTND010000538.1:0-1620 GCA_964438965.1 uncultured Pirellulales bacterium | reverse complement strand
GACCTGGCCGTGCGCACTCTCCGGGCCGACCACGGCCAGCCGTAACTGGTCCTCGGTTATGAGCTCGCGTGCAAGCTGGGCGATCTCCCCGGCAGTAACGACCTCGATCAACGATGCCACTTCGTCGACGTCCAGAATCCGTCCGGTCAGAATCTCCTGTCCCCCAACCCAACCGGCCACGCTCCGGCTGTCCTCCATCCGCAGAAGCATGCGTCCCTTGGAGAGCTCCTTGGCCTTGGTGAGCTCGTCCGCCGACACCGGCTCCCACATGCCCGCAAGCTGATCGAGTATCGCCCGGACGGACACCCCCAGCTTGTCATGCTCTACGCCCGCGTAGATGGTGAGCGCGCCGGCATCGTGCAGGTGCTCAACGTAGCTGTGAATGCTGTACGCCAGCCCCAGGTTGTCCCTGATCTCCACAAACAGCCGGCTGCTCATGCCCTCGCCCAGAATGACGTTGAGCAGGCCGAGGACATAGCGCTTCGGGTGCATCAGCGGCAGACCAGGCAGCGCCACCGAGAGGTGGGTCTGCTCGGTGTCACGCACCTCAATCTGCAGGCGAGGATTGCTTCCCGGCGTATAGGCACGGAAGCCGGGCGGTGTCTGGTGGACATCCCAGCCGCCGAGAAGGCGCTCCACCTCTTCGATGGCTTCCTCGTGGGTGATGGCCCCGGCCACGGAGACCACGGCGTTGCCCGGCTGGTACCTTCCGGCCACGAAATCAGCCATCATCTCCCGGGTGATGCCGGAGACCGACTCCGGCGTGCCGGCCACATCCCGGCCAAGCGGGTGGTTCGGCCAGAGCAACTCGTCCACCAGCATGCCGACGCTCTGATGAGGCGAGTCCTTGACCATGTGAATCTCTTCGCTGATGACCTGCCGCTCCTTCTCCACTTCCTCCGGTTCCAGCTTCGAGTGTGTCAGCATGTCCACCAGGACATCGAGCGCCAGTTGGAAGTGCGGCCGGGCGGCCTTCACCCAGTAGATGGTCAGTTCCCTGTCCGTGCCGGCGTTGATGATGCCGCCCACGCCCTCGATGGCCGCGGCGATGTCGCGAGCCCTGGCGCGCTTCTCGGTGCCTTTGAAGAGGAGGTGCTCTATGAAGTGGGAGATGCCGGCGGCGGCATCGCTCTCGTAGCGAGAGCCGACACCGATGAAGATGCAGACGGACACCGACCTGGTGTGCGGCATCGGGGACGTGATCACGCGCAATCCGTTGCCGAGAACGGTCTTCCTGTACAACCTGTCACCTCCTCGCCAAGGACAATTCTAATGCCCGCCGCACGGAGCGTCAATCCGGCACACGCATCGAACACAACGGGCGTTTGCCGGCGCCCGCCACAAGGCACCCTGCTCTCTCGTTGTCCAGCAGGGCCGCCAGGGTTCGCAGAGGCACGGGCCTGTTGACGGAGAACCGGCCATGGGCTAAAGTTATGGGTACATCGTGCCGAAGTGGCGGAATGGCAGACGCGCTACGTTCAGGGCGTAGTGTCCGCAAGGGCGTGTGAGTTCAAATCTCACCTTCGGCACCATCTTCGTTTCCGGCGCTTGTAGCTCAGATGGACAGAGCGCAGCCCTGCGGAGGCTGAGGTCGTGGGTTCGAGACCCGCCAAGCGCGCC
>CAYTND010000537.1:0-1628 GCA_964438965.1 uncultured Pirellulales bacterium | reverse complement strand
CAGAGCGTTTTGAATGAATTGCCAGCTGGACCGGCCTTGTTTTCGGCAGGTAGCCAACACCGTCCAGATGCGAGCGTTCCACTGTCTGCCCATCAAGGATCGGCTGCCCTGGGTAATTCGCCGATCAATAATAGCTTGACGAAGAGTTTGCTCAGCAGCATTGTTGGTCGGTGGAACAGTGGGGTCAAACAGAAACCTGAACATAGCGTCACCATGCTTGCCGAAACGCTTGGCGAGTGTAGCCGACTTGGATGGCAAGTCTTGTTGCCTGGCCAAGGCCAGTATTCGATCCTTGATTTTGAACATAATCCGGTTGAATCTGTCCTTTGGGATTTTGTCTCGAAGATGCCAGATATGAAAGAGCCTCTTGAATTGAATCAGCAGGCTCTGTCCAAAGCATTTGTCAGCCTCATTGGGGCAAGTCGTAAGAAATTTGATGTCCCGAATCAAATGAGCCAGGCAGAACTGCTGAATCTTGTTGGCATATTTGACATAAGCACTGAAGAAATCGCTGACTATTGTGCCGTTGTAAGTTTCTCCAAGAATATCTCTGAGTACCTGAGAAGACCGCGATTTGGCAATGCAGAAAAAGCTGAACGCCGAGGTGCAGAAAACCCATATCCAGTATTTTATCCCCTTGTCTTTCCAACCGGACTCGTCAATATTCAAAACCGGCTCAGTTGGGATATATTGTTGGAGTTGCTCGCAAGGTCCTCCAAGGGCCTCATTGATACGGCGGATCGTATTGCACAGATGGCTTCGAGCGACATCGATGTTCAGCACATCATGACAGAAATCTTCCAGAGCGCTGTAGGAGGCATGCAGAGAGCCTTTCATATAGCCGATCAAGGCTTGCAGACGCAGCCCGAACAACTGCCCCTCGACAACAGCGGCAGGCAATCTAGCCCAGACAACTCGTCCGCATTTGGGACAGATAAAGCCGTACAAACGGTATTCAGTGACACTGAGAGGTTTGTCAACGAGTTCAACGGTCTGCCGAATTTTGGGTTTTTCGATTGGCTGACCGCTGCCTACATAACCGCAGTCACAACTATTAGCGTAAAGAGGGACCGTCTTGTCAATTTGATCCTGCCGGAATGGCTGTCGATTGACCCCTTTATGGCCCAACTGGCCACCCTGACGACGGGGACCATCGGATTGTTTGGGTTTGGGCGGCTTGACAATATCCGAGGACGGCGGCTTGGAAGAGTTAGAGGAATTCTTGGAAAGTCTAGCTACCTTTTCAGCAAGCTCAGTGTTGGCTTTAAGAAGTTCAGCAACTTGCTTTTCCAAAGCGCTGATCCGCTCATCGCGCAACTTCAATTGAGCTTGCAGTTCAGCAATGCGCCGTTTGTAAAATTGTTCGCGTTTGGAGGTCAAGTTTTACCCTCGAGACATCTACTAAGGATATTATCGGGTGAACGTGTACCTCCGCTTGAAGAAATAGACATTATTCCATTGACTTGGAACTATATGCGTTGTAAAGCGAACGGAAAGCAAAGACTGGGTATCTGAGGTTGCATGCGTCGCCTGGTGCCTCAAACTACCCCTGAACAGCTACTGATTTTGAATAAAATGCATGTTCGGCAAATCGCTCGAACATGACAAATATTAGCTGTGTTTTCGTG
>CAYTND010000536.1:0-1634 GCA_964438965.1 uncultured Pirellulales bacterium | reverse complement strand
GGCTCCGTATAGCCGGTACGCTCCGGGGCAGGTGCGTCGCAGGGCTGCTCCGGCTCCGGAGTCGGTGGTTTTGTCTCCGTGTAGCCGGTGCGCTCCGGGGCAGGTGCGTCGCAGGGCTGCTCCGGCTCCGGAGTCAGCGGTTTTGACTCCGTATAGCTGGTGCGCTCTGGGGCAGGGGTACCGGAAGGCTCTTGGCCACCGTCGGTTTGCGGAATCGGTACCCCCTTGAAAATCGATGAGATTTCCTTGTGGAGTCCTGCCTTATCCCTTTCCTGCTCTGACATTGATTATTATCTCCTGACTAAAGCCTGGGCATCGATTATCTGCTCAGCCGAAGCTTTGCCATTGATTATCTCCTCGGCCAAAGCCCTGTATTCAGCCGCCGACCGGCTTTCGGGCGCATAGGTGAAAATCGGCTCACCCGCACTGGGGGCCTCAGCCAACCTTACGCATTTGTGAATAACCGTATCAAACACCAAATCGCCGAAATATTCCCGCATTTGCTTTTGAGTCTGCTTGCTGAGCAGGGTCGTTTTGTCCACAAAAGTCAACAATAAGCCTAAGATTTTTACATTGCAGGGTCGCAAATGCTCTCCGATAATGTTCACCGTCTCGAATAGTTGTTTTAGGCCTTCCATCGCATAGTAATGCACCTGAACAGGCACGACAACATCCGTGCTGGCAACGAGTGCGTTGAGGGTCAACAGGCTAAGCGACGGCGGGCAGTCGATAACACATATGTCATATTTGTCCTTTACTGTTTTGAGCCTCTCAGCCAGGACGAATTCTCTACCGACCATGCTGGCCAGCTCGATCTCGGCACCAGAAAGCAGAACATTGCTTGGGGCCATATCAAGCCGCTCGACTTTGGTGCTCACTATAACTCCGGAGATTGGAATTTGGGACTTCGACAGAGCATCGTAAATACTCACAGTCAGATTATCAGGGTTACAGCCGAGGCCTATCGTGCTGTGACCTTGTGGGTCGAGGTCAACTATCAGCGTCCTCTTGCTTTTCTCAGCAAGGGCAACCGCGAGGTTCACCGCTGTAGTTGTTTTGCCGCAACCACCTTTCTGATTTGCTATTGCTATTATTCTCATATTTTCGTGCCATAAACTTGCGCCGGGCGTTTATCGGTAGTTTTAGCGTCTTCGGAAAGTCCGCTTGGGGACGCCTTCCGGCGGAGTCCTTCGGACTGCTGTTTTTTGACTAAAGCCGCCACATCCAAACTCACTTGATAGACTGAATCGTCCTGACCCGAACGAATTATTGCGAACTTGTCCACAAAGATGACCGGCCGGTGTCTCTCCAGGGCATTCAGAAATGTAGCAAACTGATTAAAACCTCCAATAAAGCTGACAACAATGTAGTTCTCGCAAATGTACTTACAACCAGGTATTGCCGAGAGTCCTCCGCTTTTTTTGACTTTACTGCTGAACGAAGCAACCTTCTTCTCGTTGGCAATTCGACTTATGTCAAACGTCAAATTAGCTGAATCCTCGAAATCAATAACGAAATCCTTCAGCCTGCTTCGCAAACGCTCGATTTCTTCATTCAACCGGATTTTGGTTTCCTTTCGCGCTGCTCTTAGTGCAGACCCGTACACCTGTTTTCTCTCAACGAGTTCGTTTTCG
>CAYTND010000535.1:0-1638 GCA_964438965.1 uncultured Pirellulales bacterium | reverse complement strand
ATCCGTCACGGGTTGCGACGTCGGCGAAGCGGTGGCGCGTTGGAACAAATACAGGAGTCTGGGTATTCAGTAGAGCGGCCCAGCCGGGAAGTTGGTCGGTAGCCGGAATCTCCGGTGGGTTCGACAGAACAATACGGCGTACACCTGACTCCTGGAGAGACTGAATGACCTGACCGTATTTTTTTAAAACTTCGTCATGGGTCGAGCGATTCGAATCGATGCTGGCAATGTATGCATTCTCGAGGGCCTTGTTAGGCATGCCACCAGCGAGTTGATCATAGAGGACGTAGTCTGCAGCAACAAACCACTGTGCCAGTGGGCCGTAAATCACCAACAGCAACAAGCTCGCAAATGAAAGTGCGATTATCCGGTTACGTTTTTGTTGCTTTGCGGTATCCAAAATCGGTCAGGTCCCAGGTTTCGAACGCAAAATTATAGATAAATGCGAGCAAGCTTAATGAGATAGGGTTGGCACTTTTTATGTAATACCGAGCGTGGAAGCGGTGCTATCATTGACTTTCGCAGATTTGAGCGAATTTAACAATAATCATTGCAAACGGTATGAAAATATTCAACGTTCGCAATTAAAAACCTTATAATACAGTTAGTTAGAGTTTCGGCACGGATATGTCACCAGTAGCCGTACGTTCTAACTATCCCATATACAGCTTTCAGGAAGGTCGAATAGCGTGGCGAAGGCCAAAATTGCTTATCTTTGTACGCAGTGTGGTGCCCATAGCGTCAAATGGGCGGGGCAATGTCCTGATTGTGCTGCCTGGAACACCATGACCGAGACAACGTTCCCGGTCGCGAAAGCCAAACCGGGCGCAGCGGCGACGACGCTTGAAGATCTGCCGGATGATATTGATTACCGGCATGCGACTGGTTTTGGGGAGTTTGACCGAGTACTGGGCGGCGGTCTTGTACCGGGAGCTGTCGTCCTTCTTGGTGGGGATCCAGGTGTTGGTAAATCGACCCTGTTGCAGCAGGTTTCTGCAAACCTGATGCAGGATGTACCCGTTTGTTATGCGACTGGTGAAGAGTCTTTGCGACAAATCGGGCAGCGTTCACTGCGTTTGGGACTTGATGCGTCATCCATGAATCTGCTTGCCGATACGTCCATCGAGAACGTTCTGTCGGAGGCGCGAAAATGCAAAGCCCGCGTCCTGATTATCGATTCGATGCAAACCATGAGCAGCGATGGTTTGCCGTCAGCACCGGGGTCAGTTGCCCAGTTACGCGATGGTGTTGGCAAGGTGGTGCAATTCGCAAAACAACACGATGTTGCAGTTTTCATTATTGGTCATGTCACCAAGGAAGGTGCAATCGCCGGTCCACGTGTCGTCGAACACATGGTTGATACGGTGTTGTATTTCGAAAGTGACCCTGCCAGCCGGTATTCGATGATTCGCTCGGTGAAGAATCGCTTCGGTGCCAGTGGTGAGATGGGCGTGTTTGCGATGACTGAAACCGGATTTCTCGAGGTCAGCAATCCATCGGCGATCTTCTTATCGCGCGAGTCTGTCGATGAGCCTGGCAGTGTGGTTTCAGTAGTGTGGGAGGGCAGTCGACCGTTGCTGGTCGAAATTCAAGCGTTGGTTGCGGACGGCAATAGCAATTATGCGAAACGGCTCGCAC
>CAYTND010000534.1:0-1642 GCA_964438965.1 uncultured Pirellulales bacterium | reverse complement strand
AACTGCTATTGAAAATGAACCGGCTAGGCATGACCCTGGAAGGCGATATCATCCGAATTGCCACCCTCAGCACGCTGGCCCAGGAAGAAAAACTCAAACAGGCTCAGTTAAAGGCGGTCCAGCAGGCCCAAAAACAGGCCGTCGCGCTCGAACCGCTGTTTACCGAGTACATCCCGATTAGCTATTCCAATGCCAGAAGCGAGGTATTGCCCCATATACAGGCCATTTTGAGCGAAGGCCGCGGCAAAGCCAATGTGGATGAGCGCAACAATCAAATCATTATCACGGATACGGCCATCACCATTCAACGGGCCAAACAAATTGTCGATAAAATAGATACGGTGACCCCCCAGGTCATTATCGAAGCCCGGATTGTGGAGGCCATTACCAACTTCTCAAGAGACATCGGCTTCGACTGGGGTGAGGTCACCCTCGGTCAGTTTGATGTGCCGTACACCAGCAGCTGGCAAACAGGCCCCACCACGTTTTTAGCGAACAATATTCCACCAACGCTGATTGACACCGGATCGCTGTCGTTTAACCTTTTCAAAACCGCCGGAACGCCGTTTTCCATCGTGGAGGCCCGGCTGGCCTCCAGCGAAGTCGAAGGTAAGGTCAACATTCTTTCCTCACCTAAAATTGTGACCCTCGACAACAAAAAAGCCAGGATCAAGCAGGGCTTTGAGGTGCCTTATTTAGAGCGCGACTCCTCCGGCAACGCTTCGGTGAAGTTTAAGGATGTTGACCTGCTGCTGGAGGTCACACCCACGGTAACGCCGGACAATCGTATTTCGATGACGATTTTTGTAACCAAAAACGACCTGGTGGATCCGACCTCCGATGAGCCGGCGCTGTCCGTCAACGAGGCCGAGACCGAGATATTAGTGGATGACGGCGATACGATTGTCATCGGCGGCATCTTAAAATCTAACATTACATGGACTGAAAGAGGCATTCCGGGTTTGCGCCGCATGGGCGTCCTGGGCTGGCTGTTTAAATTTCAGGCCGAAAGAGACGACAAAAGGGAACTGCTGATTTTTATGAGCCCGCGTATCGTCCAGCTGGAACAAAAACGCCTGTCACAAAAATAAGCATCTAAAACAGTTTTTTGACCTCCCGGGCTTCCTCCTCCGCCTGGTCGGCCAGAGCCGACTCGGGCGCCAGTTCAACGACTTTCAGGTAAGAGCGATAGGCCTTTTCAAACTCCAGCGCGAGCTGATAGGCTCGGGCCAGTTGGAAATGCAAGGGCGCCTTTTGCGGGGCCTTTCGAACCGCTCTTTCCAGCTTTTCAACGGCCTTCGGTACCCGCCCCATGGCAATATAGGTTTCAGAAAGCCCCTGCAGCGCGCTGACAAAATCAGGCTTGATACTTAAGGCCTGTAGATAATTTTTTTCCGAACGTTCCAGGTCGCCCTTGTAATAATAGGCATTGCCCATGCCGGAATACGCAAAGTGGGGGGTGGCGTACAGCATGTCTTTGATGACTTTTTTATAGTAGAAAATGGCCTGGTCCCAGTCCTTTTTGCCGGCATAGGCGTTTCCCAGACTGTTTGTGGCCGGCCCAAAACCGGGGCTCAGCTCCAGGGCCTTTTTGTAGTGCACAATGGCATCATCATATTTTTCTTTGAGGGCGTACAACAGC
>CAYTND010000533.1:0-1649 GCA_964438965.1 uncultured Pirellulales bacterium | reverse complement strand
AAACGCCGGGATTCATCGCGTGGAGGCTCTCCGCTATATCGGCAATTCCTTTTTTAACCGCATTTAACCCTACAACGAAACTTAATGCAATTTATTATTGACTTTGACTATATAATCTGTCATACTCCGAAGCTAAAACGGAAAGGAGGCAGATTATGCTACCAGAAACCCGAGATCAAGAATATTTATTTTCAGTTCCGAAATTTACCATTAAAAAAGGTGATGTAAAAAACTTTATCAATGAGCTCAAAGGGTTTCACGAAGTATTCAGCGACTGTTTTCACCGAAGCGAATCCAGAGGCCATTTTTATCGATATATGGTCGGCCAATTCAGCGAGCTTGAAAGAAAATCAATTGAACCGATTGCGTTAAATGTTGAAGATGGTAATGTCAGACCCATGCAACGCTTTATAAGCGATGCGGAATGGAATGACGACGAAATATTAAATAAGTATCATAATCTCGTTAATGAAGATTTGGGCACAGCCGATGGTGCCTTGATCTTCGATGAAACAGGGTTCACTAAAAAAGGTGATGACTCAATAGGCGTTAGCAGACAATACTGCGGCAGCATCGGCAAAGTCGAAAACTGCCAGGTTGGCGTTTTTGCAGCCTATGCATCACCTTATGGCTACGCGCTGTTAGATAAGCGATTGTTCATTCCACAGAAGTGGTTTTCAGATGATTACAAACTCCGACGTAAAAAGTGTAAACTGCCTGAGAATGCTGAATTTAAAACCAAGCCCCAACTGGCTGTCGAAATATTTAACAACATTGTGGAAGAGGGAATTATCCCCTGCAAATATGTATTGGCCGATTCATTGTATGGTACAAGTCCAGAATTCATCGAAGCTGTAGAATCCTGTGTTGATAAGACCTATTTTGTACAGGTACCGGAAGATACAAGATGCTGGCTCGAACGACCCATTACCAGAGAAAAACAATATAAATATAGTGGGGAGATCCGTTCGAGAACGGTTCTAGAAAAAACCTCAAAAAAGCCTATAACCGTCAGTACCCTGGCCACGAACATCAACGATTATTTCTGGTATAGACGCAAAGTCTCTGAAGGCACCAAGGGGCCTATCGAGTATGAATTTACAAGAAGACGGATCATCCTATCAAACAACGGCTTGCCGCAAAAAACTGTATGGCTGATTATGCGGCGTACTATGGAGGATCAACCTGTCTACAATTATTATTTGAGCAATGCCCCAAGCAGTGCCAAGCTAAACCTTTTCGTTTGGCTAAGTGGCATCAGATGGGCCGTCGAACAGTGCTTTGAGGAAACCAAGTCTGAACTTGGTATGGATCATTACGAAGTTCGCAAATACAGAGGGTGGCATCATCATATTTTAACATGTATGCTCGCCCACTTTTTCCTCTGGCACCTTAAAATACGATTGGGGAAAAAAAGCACCATCTATTACACTATCGCAGCTTAGAGTTCTTTTGGAAGTTGTTCTGCCATTAAGACGCTACAATGTCCATACAGCTATTGAACTGGTCTTATGGATCCAGAAAAAGAATCATTCGGCATATCTTTCACACCGGAAGAGACGAATTATTAACTTAGGCAAATCGCCTTAACTATCGTTGTAGGGTTATTCTCTATACAATCCAAGATTGCCTCCTCCAGCCTCGATTCT
>CAYTND010000532.1:0-1651 GCA_964438965.1 uncultured Pirellulales bacterium | reverse complement strand
GTATCCCTTGGTTTCAATGTTTTCTTTACCGAGAGTGCCTTCTATATATGCATCAAGTTCCTTGCCCATGCGGTATTTGATGTCGTAGTTGATGATGAAGTCGAGTTCTTCTTCCAAAAGAAAGGGGTCAGCCTTCGAAAGTAGAATTTAACTTCTTCACCTAACTCTTTATCTTCCTGTTTTCGTCTATTATCCTCTTTATCTGTATGAAATTATCTGCACTTCCTACCTGTATCTTTAGCGCCTTCAGCTTTTCCTTGATAACTCATACTCTTCCAAGCAGAAATCCACCATACACTTTCCTGAATATACTATTTGTGTAAGGAATTTCTTGAGGTCTGTTTCATTTGGGTATGTCTTTCTTCTTGAATCACCTGTCATTGTTTTATGTGTGATGGAACAGGCTATAATTGTATTCGGTAGAAACGTGCCATAATATGCAAATTCTAGAGTTTAGCAGTAATGTAAATGGCTATTTTCTATTTTCGAGGGCTGGTAATATGAAAAGCGGATGACCTCAAAGTGTGTTAAAATAAATCCATTCTAAAACAAAAACTAACACAACAAAGGAGGAGCCCGCTATGAGTATGAAACAAGTATACCTGACAATAGATGCACATGCAAGAAATTGTGTAATGGGAAGTATGAACACTCGAGGCGAATTCTTAAAGTCATGGAGATTTAAAACCTGCGAGAAGGAACTTATAAAACATGTGAGCGCAATCAACGCACGCAAGAAGATCCTGGCGGTTGAGGAAGGACCACTAGCCTTCTGGATTGCACAGACACTTAGGCCATATGTTGATGAACTGGTGGTTTCTGATCCACGAGAGACACCGCTTATAAGTCGCAACGCTATGAAGCGTGACAAGCTGGACGTAAGGAACTTATGCCGATTACTCCGATTAGGAGAGCTTAAGCAGGTTTATCACCCTGAAGAAGACCATAGGGCAATATTCAAAGCAGCAGTACAGCAATATATTGATTTTCGTAATCAGGAAACAGCAATTAAGCTGAAGATTAAGGCAAAATATCGTGGTTGGGGAGTACCAGATGTTGAAGGTACATGTGTTTACAATCAGGAGAAGAAAGACGAGTATCTAAAAAAAGTCAAGTCATTGGTAATACGCAATCAACTGGAACGTCTGTATAGTCTGCTTAATACTGCATTAGAGATGCAGGCTTTATCTCTTAAAGAAGCCAAGAAGCTCAGTCGAAGATATCCGGAGATCAAGGAATTCTTAAAAGTGCCTGGTGTGGGTATAATCGGATCATTAATATTTGATGCCTATATCCAGACACCCTATCGTTTTCCTCGCAAGCAACAGTTATGGAGATATTGCAAGCTGGGCGTAACAGATCGCAGCAGCGATGGGAAACCGCTGGCCTATAAGCGTTTGGATAAGGCTGGGAACAGCGAGTTAAAGGCGATGAGTTATCGAGCACTTCTAGCGGCTATGCGAAAGAGAAGTGACAATGAAGTCAGACAATTTTACGAGGCATCATTGAAGCGTACACGTAACCATACCCGTGCAAGATTGAATACCCAGCGTAAGATTCTATCCGTTTTGCATGGAGTTTGGAGAAAAAAGGAGGAATATCGGCCAGAGCTATTTCTCGGATCCGAATAAATCACGCTGATATCTGCGAA
>CAYTND010000531.1:0-1666 GCA_964438965.1 uncultured Pirellulales bacterium | reverse complement strand
ATGGAGTAATTATTATTCTGATGGGTATCACACAAAAACTTATTTAAAAGAAAAAAAAGAAATAGTTAAATCGTATATAGAAAAAGTTAAACCAAATAGAGTAGTGGATTTAGGAGCCAATGATGGTGAGTTTAGCAAAATAGCTGCTGCATCAAGCAAAGTTGTGTTAGCGTTCGACAGCGACCCCTACTGCATTGAGGAGTGTTATAACTATACTAAAATAAATAATATCCAAAACTTAATTCCAATAGTTGCCGATTTAACCAATCCATCTCCTTCTATCGGCTGGGCAAATTCGGAAAGGTTATCACTCCTGGAGAGATCAAATGCAGATTTGGTTTTAGCGTTAGCAATCATTCATCATTTATGTATTTCAAATAATGTACCTTTTAATTTGTTAGCAGATTTTATTGATAAAATAGGAGATTGGCTAATAATAGAGTTTATACCTAAAAGTGACCCAATGGTTAAAAAATTGCTTCTTTATCGAAAAGATATTTTTGAAAATTATAATGTCGAAATCTTCAAAAAGGAATTTTTAAAATACTTTTCTATTATCGAGTATAAAAAAGTCTCCAGCACCGAGAGAATAATTTACCTGATGAAGAAGAATTAAATTTTTCCGAATTGGGTAATGAGAGTTTTTATATGATTTCAATAAAAATTTCATCAAGCTTTTATAGATGAAACGGTTCGTACTTAAAAAATATAATCTGAAATATTTTAAAGAAGAATTAATCATTCATCCGCTGAACATAATTCTTATCTTTTTCATTTCTACAAGCTCCGTAGTTTTTCAGGCAGATCTCGCGATCAACTTTCGCGAAATAGCAATATCGTTTTTTATCATTTCTGCTTCAGGAATAGCAATCTACTTTCTTATTAGATGGATTATTAAAGACCGGATAAAGTCTGCAATACTCTTAACTGCCATTTTATTTATTACACTTTTTTTCAGAGACATATATGAATTGCTTACTTATAGTGGAGTTACAAAAGTAGTAAGCGATTATTTGATTTTCATCAGCGAGTTATTTTTTGCTATCATAATAGTAGTTCTTGTTTTAGCTCCTATAATTATATGGTTATATAAAAGTAAAAGGAAACTATTAAAACTTAATTCTTATCTGAATTTATTGACAACCATTTTTTTAGTCATTGAGATCATTGGGCTCGTATTTATAGAAGTAAATAAAGTCGAGTTAAAAAATAATATGGATCTCAAAAAACCATTGGATGAAATAACAAGAAAACCGGATGTTTATTTTATAATTCTCGATGGTTATACCGGTTTCAGCGGGTTACAAAAATATTGGAATTTTAATAATAGTGATTTAAAGAAATTCCTGAGCAACTATGGATTTTTCATCGCTGAAAACGGAAAAACAATTTATAATGTTACTAATTATTCAATAGCATCTACACTTAACATGTCTGAATTAAATTTTGAAGCCGATAATTTATATGCAAAAAGCAGTTATCTATCCCTGGCAAATATTATCAAAAATAATATAGTTGTAGAGTTTTTTAGTGAGGTAGGTTATGATTTTATTAATCTATCTTTTTATGATATTTATGATACAGAGAAGTTTTATCAAGACATCTACTTTTTAAAAAGCGATAACATCTATCAATCTCGTACAATATATGGTCATCTGTATGAAAT
>CAYTND010000530.1:0-1668 GCA_964438965.1 uncultured Pirellulales bacterium | reverse complement strand
CAGCCTTGTCCTCGCTCAGCCAAAAACGAAACCTAATTTCTTTACCAGTCCTTAGACATCCTCCTTTCTCGCTGATTAAGCGAAATATGTGCCCTACAATACTTGCACAGTTTTAATTGGTGAAGATCAACTGTATCCTAACACAAGTTTTTACATATTTCAAGAAAAATTTGCAAAAAAACAAAAAAATGAGTCCGAAAATCCACCGGCTGTATCTGCTCCTTTTTTGCTGACTGACGAAAATACACACAAAAAAATAACTATGTTGCTGTTGGCGAAAATTAAGTGGAAAACACCGCTGATTTGTGCCAGAATCAAAGAGAAAAATGTAAAAAAACGAAAAAAATCAGAATTTTAGACATAATTACCCGATTTAACACATATTGCCGTTATGTATAATTTTCTAAAGGGACGACTAATAATTGTAAGACTATGCCTGATGGCGGCTGTTTTGATTCTGGTCGGTATCGGGATAGCTACTATCTATTCTGTCGGCCACCCCGCAGAGCCCAGCCCGGCCACCGAAACCGGTAACCTGAGCAATCTCTGGAAAAGGCAGGTCATGTTCGCTGCCGTCGCCATAATCGGCTTTATAGTGATTAATACAGTCAATTACAGACGCTTTGGAGCGGCAAGCTATTGGATATATGCTTTTGTACTGCTGCTTTTGGGTCTATTACTAATCAGCAGGTATGTTATAAATTTACCATTTATGTCGGAAATCAATGGCACACACAGATGGATTAAATTTATAATAGCCGGCAGGTCCCTGTCCCTGCAGCCCTCGGAATTTTGTAAGTTGGTGTACATTTTGGCCCTGGCCTGGTATCTGCGATACCGAAGCAATTACCGCAGTCTTAGCACCCTAATCGGCCCTTTTGTTCTAACCCTTCTGCCAATGATTCTCATACTTCTTGAGCCGGACCTGGGTACTGTGCTGTTAATGATGCCAATCTTGTTCACAATGCTGTTTGTGGCCGGCGCAAAGGTCAAGCATTTGCTCATCATAATACTTCTGGCACTGCTGGTAAGTCCGCTGTTGTGGTATAAGATGAAGCTTAATCAGCGAATCAGAATTAGTAGTGTCGTATTGCAAAACGCCTGGGTTCGCGAAAAGGCCGAGAAGCACCCCTGGCTGGGCCAGGTTCTTGTCGGTACGAAATTCAGTGAAAAGCAATGGAAGAGTGATTGGGGTTGGCATCTGATTCGCTCAAAATATGCCGTTGCTTCCGGCGGCGCCAAAGGGTACGGTTTTCGACGGGGTCCCTTTGTCAAATACAACTTTCTAAAAGAAAGACACAATGACTTCATTTTTGCCATCATCGCCCAGCAATGGGGCTTCTGGGGCTGTCTGGGTTTGCTTGCGCTTTATATTATTATCATTGGCTGTGGGCTGGAAATAGCAGCGAACAATACTGACCCGTTCGGCAAATTGTTGGCAGTCGGTATTATCGCAATGTTTGTCGTTGAGGTTATCATCAATGTGAGTATGACCGTGGGACTGATGCCAATCACGGGCTTGACTTTACCACTGGTAAGCTATGGCGGCTCAAGCCTCTTGGTTAGTATGGCTTCTATAGGTTTATTAAATAATATCGGACGGTGCAGGCCCTTCAGCGTAGCACCAAAAGCGTAACTGAGTTCATAGTTGATAGTTCATAGTGCATC
>CAYTND010000529.1:0-1676 GCA_964438965.1 uncultured Pirellulales bacterium | reverse complement strand
GGTGGTTCGAGGCACCGGTCTTCTCGCCTCAGTTCTACTGGTCGGCCGGTGGAGACATGCTCGTTACGGTCACTTCACCTGACTACCGGTTCGAAGTACGGAATGTGCGGGGTGACATCGTGCTCGAGATAGTGTGTCCCTCCCCCGATCTGCGGGTCACCGACGCGCACCGGAGAAGGTATTTCAATTACTTCGCGCACACGGCCTTCTTCAGTTCCGAGCCGTTCACCCTCACATCCGACTCAAAGGCCCGTTTTCAATTCGCGCGGGAACTGCAGGCGATCGCCGGTATCACGGTCGATGGGGCAGGGAATATCCATGTGCTGGCGAACACACCTGAACCGGGTATGACAAGACTCGATCTTTTTTCCGCGGAGGGGATGTATCGGGGTTCAGTCGAAGAGATCGGGCTCCCCATAGCGTTCACCGGTGACGGGTCGATACTGCTGAGGGACCCTGATCCGGAAGGACTTGACCGCTTCCGAATCGGGATCATCCGCTGAGGGGACGAACAACAGCTCAGAGGAATGATGGTGGGTCACCCCAGCTGTCGGTGAACACCATCTCCTCAAGCGGCCGGCGCGCGCGCGCTTCCTTCTGTCGCACTGCAACTCCCTCCGGCGCCTCCTCCGCATCTCCGGGAAATCCGAGGGCGATCATCACGATCGTTTCGAACCCCTCCGGAATCCCGAACAACTCGATCGCCATCGAGCGGGAGAATCCGGCCATCGAATGACCCTGCATCCCCATTGAGGATGCCTGGATCAGGAGGTTTTCAGCCGCCATGCCGGCGTCATGCCAGGCGTGCCGGTTCTCTTTCTCATTCCCGGTAAACCGGGTTCTGGCGACTATGAGTACCAGCAGGGGAGCATGTCGAGCCCACCGTGCGTTTTCCTCGACGAGGCACGATACCAGCCGGTCGAACGCCTCAGGTGTCTCCCGGGTGGCGTGAAGGAAGCGCCACGGTTGTTCGTTCATCGATGAGGGAGCCCACCGCGCCGCCTCGAACAGCGTCTGGAGTTCCTCGCTCGTTATCGGCCTGTCGGAAAAAACCGTGGGACTCCATCGTCCCCGTATCGCTTCGAATATGACCCTGTCAGGCGCACTCTCGTTCACCGGTCTGGCTCCTTCTGTTCAGGATTGATGTACCATCCGTACACTGTGTGATCCCGGCCTGGCCGATATTACCGGATCAGGGGGCGAGCGATCACCTCATCGCGTCTGGACGGGTGATGTTGCATCACCGTACTATCCTGGTGTCATCTTCAACAATAACGGGGAACGATTGTGAACGTCGAACGGATCATCATGCGGGAAATCGCACTCAGGCTGAAGGAGCCGTTCCGCATCTCATCGGGGACGACCTTCGAACGCCGGATCCTCCTGCTGGAACTCACCGATGGAGAAGGAACCGTCGCCTGGTCGGAGTGCGTGGCCGGGGAGTACCCGAACTACTCCTCCGAAACCATCGATACGGCGTGGCTTATGATCCGCGAACATGCCGCGCCACGGGTGCTGGGCAGGGATCTGGAGCATCCTTCCGACGCCTGGCCCCTCCTGGAGCGTGATTTCCGGGGGCACAACATGGCCAAAGCCGCCGTCGAAATGGGGGTCTGGGAACTGCATGCCCGCCGGAACGGTATCGCCCTTTCCCGCCTGATCGGGGGGAAGAGATC
>CAYTND010000528.1:0-1683 GCA_964438965.1 uncultured Pirellulales bacterium | reverse complement strand
AAGTAAACGCCCAGATGCTGACTCCGAATCCCAACTATAACCCCCAAAAAGCCAGAAAGTCAAAAAAGCAATAGACCTTCTGTTAGCGGGTATCTCAGGGAGTGATGGGTAACAATGCTCGGATTTTTTAAATTTATCTTGCAGTTTTTTACATAAAGACCAGAATAATCCGATACGAAATACGAAAACACAGATTACACAGATTGAAACAGATTAACACAGATTACGATGCCGGCAATCCGACATAAGAGAAAGAAATCCAAATGGAAGTTCAGAAGGTTCTGGAGCAGGTAGAAAAAGACGATATAAAATTTATCACCCTGCAATTTACCGATTTATTAGGTGTTATCAAGGAAGTCATCATACCAATCGAAGAATTAGAGGGAGCGTCTCGCCATGGCGTCTGGTTCGACGGCTCTTCAGTAGAGGGTTTTGCCCGAATACAGGAAAGCGACCTGTTCTTGAAGCCGGACATGGCAACTTACGCTGTTGTACCCTGGCTGACCGAAGACGGCAAAACCGCAAGGCTGATATGTGATATCTACCGCGCAGACGGCAATCCCTTCGAAGGAGACCCCAGATTTATTCTCAAACAGGCAGCCGCTGAAGCTGCAAAAGAAGGTTTTGAATATAACGTCGGGCCTGAGCCGGAATTCTATTTGTTCAGAACCGACGGCCAAAACAGGACCTCGCCCATAGACTATGGCGGCTATTTCGACCTTTCTTCTCATGAAGGATACAAAACCATAAAAAAGATAATAGCGGCACTTGAGAATTTTGGGATTAAGGTAGAAACATCTCATCACGAAGTCGGCTACGGTCAATACGAAATAGATTTCAATTACGGACAATGCCTGGATGTAGCCGACAAGGTACTTACGTTAAAATACACCGCAAAGAAAATCGCTCAGATGCACAATTTGCATGCGACCTTTATGCCGAAACCGAGGATGGGCAAGCCCGGCTCCGGAATGCACGTTCATCAAAGTCTGTTTGACACTAAATTAAAAACGAACGCCTTTTACGACAAGGAGCATAAATACAATTTGTCGAAAATCGCTTTTAGTTTTATTGCCGGCCAGATAAAACACATAAACGCAATGTGCGCTGTTCTTTGTCCTACCGTCAACTCCTATAAGAGACTGGTTTCCGGATTCGAGGCGCCTGTATATGTTACCTGGGCCGCTATGAACCGTTCAGCTCTTTTGAGAATACCGAAGTGGTTCAAGGCCAAAAGCGAAGCCGCAAGAATCGAGCTGCGCTCTCCGGACCCCGCCTGCAATCCATATCTGGCATTTGCTGTTATGCTAAGAGCGGGCATGGATGGAATTAAAAACAACTTACAGCCGCCTGAGCCGGTCGAAGAAAATATTTATCAGCTTGACGGCGAAAGCCTGCTCCAGAAAAACATTGACCTTTTGCCGACGTCATTACAGGAGGCTCTGGATGCCTTGAAAAAGGACAAAGTTTTGCAGGAGGTTCTCGGAGAGCACTTGTTTGAAAGATACATTGACGTAAAGACAAAAGAATGCGACGAGTTCAAAAAGCAGGTTACACACTGGGAAATTGAAACGTATTTAGATACTTTCTAAGGACTGGTAAAGAAATTAGGTTTCGTTTTTGGCTTCAGCGAGGACAAGGCTGGCAAGGAAGCAAAACGCAGGCCTACTGGTTGGTAGTCCG
>CAYTND010000527.1:0-1696 GCA_964438965.1 uncultured Pirellulales bacterium | reverse complement strand
GTTGTCCCAGAGATTGCTTCCCGCGCACATATCGAAAAAATATATCCGGTCCTAACAGAGGCAATAGCGCGGGCCAACGTCACTAAAGATGATATTGATGCAATCGCCGTTGCAAATCAGCCCGGCCTGACCATTGCTCTGATCGTCGGCGTTACCGCAGCTAAGACCCTCAGCTTCGCCTGGGACAAGCCCTTAATAGCAATCAATCACCTGCACGCCCATTTGCAGTCAGCAATGTTGTCTGAAAACAATCTGAAATTACCTGCTGTTGCTCTAATCGTATCAGGTGGACACACCTGTCTTTACGATTATCATTCGCCGCTGGAACCTGAACTTTTGGGTTCCACTATCGACGACGCCGCAGGCGAAGCCTTTGACAAGGTTGCAACAATCCTCAAGCTCCCCTACCCCGGCGGACCCAGTATTGAAAAAGCTGCTGAAAAAGGAAATCCGGATGCAATAAAATTCCCCCGCTCGATGCTGGGCCGCGATTCGCTGGACTTTTCTTTCAGCGGAATCAAAACAGCAGTGCTGTATTACTGTCGCGGCCAGGATATGAAAGGCCAAAATAAGGTCGATTCAATGAGCCAGCAGCAAATCGCCGACATAGCGGCCTCATTCCAGGCGGCGGTAATTGATGTCCTCGTGAAAAAAACACAGCGGGCCGCTAAAAAAATCGGCGCCAGGACCATCCTTTTAGGCGGCGGAGTAGCAGCCAATAACCGACTGCGAACCGCCTTACAAAAAATGTCCGACTCGGATGTCCCGCCCAAAAAACTGCTGGTCGCGCCAAAACAATATTGCACTGACAACGCAGTTATGGTAGCTTCTTTGGCGTATTATAAATTCAAGGCCGGACTTTTTGCAGATTTAACACTTGAGCCAAAAGCAACCAGCTAACAAGTGAATAGTGAATTAAACTACGAATCAAGAGAGGTGAAATATTCGGACTGAGCAACTAAAAGAATTATTGGAGCAGGTCAAAAACGGTGAACTAACCATCGATGAGGCGATTGAGAAGCTTCGCCATTTGCCGTTTGAGGATTTAGGTTTTGCCTGCATTGACCACCATCGTCAAATCCGTCGGGGCTTTCCGGAGGTCATCTTCTGCCCCGGCAAAACCCCCGAGCAGATAATCAAAATCTTCGAGACTCTTGCTGCAAAAAGCAATAACGTCTTAGCTACCAGGGCCGAACCGGATGTTTTCGAGGCATTAGCTAAAACAAACAAATTCCCTAAGGCCCGGTACGAAAAATCAGCTAAGGCAATCGTCCTCGAGCAGAAAGAGCTTATTGCCTCTAAGACTGTCCTGCCGATAGTTACCGCAGGGACCGCCGATTTGCCCGTCGCCAGCGAAGCGAAAGTTACCGCCGAGGTTATGGGCCAGCGGACGGAGCTGATTTGCGATGTCGGAGTGGCCGGCCTGCATAGATTGCTCAAACATCTGCCGAAACTCCAGAGCGCCAATGTCGTCATTGTCGTAGCAGGAATGGAAGGAGCGCTGGCCAGTGTTGTAGGCGGGCTGGTCAGTTGTCCGGTAATAGCAGTGCCGACCAGTGTCGGTTACGGTTCCAGCTTCGAGGGGCTCTCGGCCCTTTTGACGATGATAAATAGCTGCTCTGCCGGCGTTACCGTTGTCAACATCGACAATGGTTTCTCCGCAGCCGTTACCGCTACCCTGATAAACAAAAAAATA
>CAYTND010000526.1:0-1698 GCA_964438965.1 uncultured Pirellulales bacterium | reverse complement strand
AAGGATGAATGAGCTCAAAGATCTGGCTAGCAACTGGCGAGTTTACCAAACTAAAAAGAGTCTTCAAGTTCTCCAGAGAACTTCTTGCTCCAAAAGAAGAACATGTTCGAGAGAAAATCTACTCCGAGCTTGGTAGTCGTCATAAAGTGGGTAGGAAATACATCAAATTCGCAGAAATCAAGGAAATCAAACCTGAAGATGTAAAGGATCTCGATCTCAGAAAGATGCTGGGTCTGGAGAGCGAAATCTGATGGCAGAAAATCCAGTTCAGCAACTTCTGAATGAACAGAGGGTATTGGAAGGGAAAATCAACGAATTGCAGAACAATATTGGGATGTTTCAAGAAACATTAGCAAGTTACAGAACAGGTCTAGCAGTTCTTGAAGAACTGGAAACTAAAGAAGTAGGCGAGAAAATCCTCTTTAGCGTTGGAGGAGCCGTTTACATTGAAGCACAGATTCTATCTACTGACCGTGTGATTAGAGCCCTCGGAAGTGGTGTTAGAGTAGAACAATCCCTTGAAGAGTCCAAGACCGTCTTGTCTGAGAGAATTGAACAGCTTAATTCTAGCTTATCCGCTCTTAGCCAAGAATACGATGGGACAATGAATAGAGCACAATGGCTTACGAACCAGATGCAGAACTTATACGCTCAGGCACAGGCCGCACAATTAACCCAGCAGCCAAAGCCGGAGGAGTAGTGTGTTGTTTGAGAAGCTTCGCGGAGCACTTGATGGCGCAATAACAAAGGCAACCACCAAAGAGCTTACTGATAAGAATCTCACAGATGCTGTATGGGACTTGCAACTTGTGCTTATACAGAACGATGTTGCTGTTGAGGTTGCTGAGCATATTTGCGACCTCACCAAGGAGAAACTACTTGGAACAAGAACTGGGCGGCTTGAGAAGACCGGTCGTCTGTTCAAAGAAGCCTTAGCTGAATCAGTTCGTGAGGTCTTAACACCACAAAAGCCTCTGGACATATTGGATTATGTTGCTGAAAGAAAGGCAAATGGAGAGCCTACAACAATCATGTTTGTTGGAGTAAATGGGACTGGAAAGACCACAACTCTAGCAAAACTAGCACACCTACTCAAGAACAAAGGCCACAGCATCGTAATTGCTGCAGGGGATACTTATCGAGCAGGAAGTATCGAACAGCTAGAGAAGCACGCAGAAGCACTTGGTATCCGTGTGATTAAGCAAGCTTACGGTTCAGATGCAGCTGCAGTGGCATATGATACGGTTGCACATGCACGAGCCAAGAATGTTGATGTTGTTTTGATTGATACTGCGGGGAGAATGCAGAGCAACAAAAACCTCATCAATGAGATGAAGAAGATTGCTAGAGTTGCAGAGCCTGACCTCAAGATCTTCATTGGGGATGCACTAGCGGGTAATGATGCCCTCTCTCAGGCCAAGGAATTCCATGAAGCCATTGATATTGATGGTGCAATTCTTACAAAAGTAGATGCAGACCCATCGGGAGGTGCAGCACTTTCAATAACCTATATCACTGGACGACCTGTTGTGTATATTGGCGTTGGTCAGACCTACGATGACCTCCAACACTTCGATCCTGACTGGTTCACTGAACGTTTACTAGCTGACTGATTACAACGGCATAACCTATCTCTTACATCTCGTTGTGAGTGAACAACAACAGTAAGAAACTTCTGTGTTCCGCCCCTCTCTTGCC
>CAYTND010000525.1:0-1710 GCA_964438965.1 uncultured Pirellulales bacterium | reverse complement strand
ACTGAGTGCATTCCAGCCAGACATATTCTCTTTTACTCTTTTTTTTAGCCATAAGGTTATATCCCCACCAGACAGGCCTACTTACGTAAGAAACATCTGATTGTCCCACAGATGCCCGCCCGGATACACTTTACCGGTCTAAACGCCCTGGTTTTCGGTGCCAACAGTTCCCAGAGAAGTTACCCAGAGATCTTCTATTCGAGAATTTTAACTACGACACCGGCACCGACTGTCCGACCTCCTTCACGAATAGCGAAACGAAGGCCGTCCTCCATAGCAATTGGCGAAATAATCTCCACCTCCATCGCTATATTGTCACCCGGCATACACATCTCTGCACTTTTGCCTTCTCTGCTCATCAGCCCAAGGACAGCGCCGGTAACATCGGTTGTTCTGAAATAAAACTGTGGTTTGTATTTCGCGAAGAACGGTGTATGACGACCACCCTCTTCTTTAGATAAAACATAAACTTCAGCATGAAACTTGGTATGCGGAGTAATACTACCGGGTGCCGCAACAACCTGTCCCCGCTCTAAATCCTTCTTTTCAACGCCCCGCAAAAGCACGCCGATGTTATCGCCGGCCTGGCCTTCATTGAGCGTCTTGTTAAACATTTCAACGCCGGTAACAACCGTCTTGCGAGTCTCCTTGGAAAGCCCGACGATTTCAATCTCCTCGCCGGTGTGCACTTTACCACGCTCAATCCTGCCTGTACCGACCGTACCACGGCCTTTAATGCTGAAAACGTCCTCCACCGGCATAAGAAACGGCTTGTCAACTTCACGCTCAGGAATCGGAAAATAATCGTCAACCGCAGCCATCAGCTCATCGATGCACTTGCAGGCCTCGTCATCCTTACCTTCACATTCCATCGCAGCTAAAGCCGAACCCTGAATAATAGGAATATCGTCCCCGGGGAATTCATACTTGTTCAGCAGGTCTCTTATCTCCAGATCGACCAGCTCGATCAGTTCAGGGTCGTCAACCTGGTCAACTTTGTTCATGAAAACCACAATCTTGGGCACGTTAACCTGACGGGCAAGCAGGATATGCTCACGAGTCTGTGGCATCGGGCCGTCGCCTGCCGCCACTACCAGAATAGCCCCGTCCATCTGGGCCGCTCCGGTAATCATATTCTTGATATAGTCGGCGTGTCCCGGACAATCAACGTGAGCGTAATGGCGCTTTTCCGTCTCATACTCTATGTGAGCGGTATTTATTGTAACGCCGCGCTCCTTTTCTTCAGGGGCATTGTCGATGTCTTCAAACCTCTTGATATTACCGCTGCCGGCTTTATGTGCCAATCGCATCGTGATTGCAGCCGTCAACGTCGTCTTGCCGTGGTCAATATGACCGATAGTGCCAATATTGATATGTGGTTTCGTCCGTTCGTATACTGCCTTAGCCATCTTAATATAAACCTCCAATGTACAGGGTTAATATTTATTTGTCCCTATCTGATTCCTGAAAAACTGTTTTCGAACCTCTTATTTAATCACTTCACAGCCGGGATTACTCCTGTCCCGCACCAAAACAACTTTGGCTAACCCTGCAGCACAAAATCATCTTTCACAATGCCGCGAGGCTCGCACCGTTTTGGCGCTGGACAAGCTGCACCGGCTTGACCAGCTTGCATTTAGCTGCTGATGGGGCTCGAACCCATGACCTCGTCCTTACCAAGGAAGCGCTCTACCACTGAGCTACAGCAGC
>CAYTND010000524.1:0-1711 GCA_964438965.1 uncultured Pirellulales bacterium | reverse complement strand
GCGCGCCCCCTGCTTTGGGTTCCCGCAAGGCGGGGTCCCTCGCAGGGGTAAACTTGTCCCCGTGAAAACGGGGATTCTCTCATTTTCCTTCATCTTATTTTCCTTTCTGTAGAATTTTCCTTTAACAAATTTAACCATATTCAAAAGCGTCTAAGTTTTTTCTACTAAATAAACTTGCCTAACAAATATAACACACAAAGGCGTTGTTTTGTTGTTTTTTCTCGCAATAAACGTCTTTTAAGTTCTGCCTTACTCGATTCTCGATTCTTGATTCTCGTCGAGTATCGAGTATTGACTTTACAAGAGCTAAGCGGTATCATAAAATCGTTGGTTCGATTTGTTTTTGGACAGAAAAGGAGTAGTAACTGATGCATCAGCAATCCTTCGACTTTGCTCAGGATGGTGAGCCTGTCGAACCATTGACTCGTCGTGATTTTCTGCGTAAAGCGGCGTGGAGCAGTTCAAGCCTCATCATCCTGTCAAATAGCCGGTTGGTACGCGGTACCCAGGCCAACGAGAAGTTGAACATTGCCGGGATTGGTGTCGGTGGTCGCGGCGCTGCGGACGTCAACGGTGCGGCAAGTGAGAACATCGTTGCTTTGTGCGATGTTGACCAGAAGCGTGCGGCACAGACCTTCGAGCGATACCCCAGGGCCAAACGATACAAAGACTTTCGCAAAATGCTCGACGAGATGCACCACAAGATCGACGCTGTGGTCATTGGCACGCCCGACCATACGCATGCCCCGGCAGGGGTGATGGCTATGAAACTTGGCAAGCATTGCTACTGTGAGAAGCCGCTTACCCACAGCGTTTACGAAGCCCGGGTGATGGCGGAATTAGCGCGCGAGAAAAAGCTCGTTACGCAAATGGGGACGCAGATTCACGCCGACAGCAATTATCGTCGCGTAGTGGAGCTTGTACAGACCGGTGCCATCGGTACCGTGCGTGATGTCCATGTATGGATTGGCGCGAACTTCGCTGGGCCGCCCAGGCCAACAGACATGTCGCAGCCCGATGCCCCCTCTGACCGACCCGCGGTGCCGAAGACGCTCGATTGGGACCTGTGGCTGGGGCCTGCACCATACCGGCCTTATAACCCAGCTTACGCACCGTTCGGATGGCGCTACTGGTGGAACTTTGCAAACGGTCAACTGGGAGATTTCTTCTGCCACTATTGTGATCTAGCATTCTGGGCATTGAAACTGCGGCATCCTTTCACGGTGGAAGCCGAGGGACCGGTCCACCCCGAGAGCGCCGCTCGCTGGACGATCGCCCGGCAGGAATACCCCGCCCGTGGCGAACTGCCTCCGGTCACATTGACCTGGTACAACGGCGGTGGCTATCCGGCGTTTGTGAAAGAAAACAACGTCCCTCAGTGGTCAAGCGCAGTACTGTTCATCGGATCTGAAGGGATGCTGATTGCCGACTACAACAAACACCAGTTGTTGCTGAAAACAAGGAGTATGGGAAAATAGACGGTGATATCTTAAAACTTGAAGGCATGCTTTCAGTAATCGAAAAAGAGATGACAGAAAACTGGTCGGACCATATGAAGATGCAGGACCTGGCCATAAAACAGAAAGAGCTCCAGGGACAGTTAAATGAAAAAATGGAACGCTGGGTCCATCTTAATGAACTTGCCGAAGAGATAAAAGAAGCATCGGGCAAAACCCCAGGATAAATATCATCCAGATCCTTTAGTGGCTCC
>CAYTND010000523.1:0-1713 GCA_964438965.1 uncultured Pirellulales bacterium | reverse complement strand
AGCGCTTCAGGGCGACAGCATGACACAACAACCGATGATCGTAACGCCGGGCGAGGAAGCCTGGAAGGTCAAAGAGTCCAAAGTCGGCGAAGGCGTCCCTGAAGCTTGGGGGGATTGGGAACGCCGCGCATTGGAATGGGAAGCTGTGACAGCATCAACTCTGGTGTATTCGGGGGCAAACATTCTCGTTTTGAGGCACCCAAAAACACTTCAACGACTGCGTGCTATGATTGACGAACTTTCATCAACACAAAAGCAGGAGGTGGGTTAGTGGCACTCTCAGGACTCGAAATTTATAAACTTCTGCCTAAGACGAACTGTAAAGAATGTGATTTCCCAACCTGCCTGGCATTCGCCATGAAACTCGCTGCCAAGCAAGTTGAGCTAAAAGATTGCCCCTACGTAAGTGATGAATCCAAGGGCAAGCTTGAGGCAGCTTCATCACCTCCTGTTCGCCTGGTTGAACTTGCCGGAGAGGATGGAAAACTAAAGGTCGGCAACGAAACTGTCCTTTATCGACATGAAAAGACCTTCTATAATAAACCGGGCTTATTCTGGAGGTTGAAAGACACTGAGTCAGTTGACGACCTCAAGAAATATGCCGCAAGTGCTGAAGATTACCACGTTGATTATGTCGGCATCGACTTATTCCTGGATGGGTTTGCGCTTGAAGCAGCCTCAGGAGATGCAGCGACCTTCTCAAGTGCCGTCGAAGCGGTTCGATCCGCAAGCAAGAAACCTATTATCTTAATCACTTCCTCCCCTGAGATAGCAAAAGCTGGCCTTGAAGCTCTCAGTGGAACGAGACCATTACTCTACGGCGCCGATGCAGAAAACTGGGAAGAAATGGCCCAGATCGCCAAAGATGCTGATATCCCTCTAGGCGTTAAGGCAGAGTCACTAGAAGAGCTTGCAGATCTGACAAAGAAACTTACCGATGCCGGCATTGAAGATGTGGTGATCGATCCTGGAGTGAAAACATATCTTGATTCACTCAGCCAGTTGACCGCAGTCCGCCGCCTTGCAATTAAAGAGAACTTCCGTCCCCTGGGCTTCCCGGTAATCACATTCCCCGGCGCTTCTGATAATTCCGACGAAACTCTTCTGGCCGCGGAGCATATCGCCAAGTACGGTGGGTTCATTGTGCTAGATGAATTCAACCCTGCCAGCCTCTACCCACTCATGGTCTTGAGGGAGAATATTTACACTAATCCACAGAAGCCTATCCAGGTAAAGCCGGGCATTTATGAGATTAATTCTCCCGACGCCAACTCGCCCTTGATGGTCACGACCAACTTCTCGATCACGTACTTCTCCATTGCCAATGAAGTTGAGGGGTCCGGCTGGTCGGGATGGCTCATCGTTACCGATGCAGAGGGCATGAGTGTCCTAACTGCATGGGCAGCTGGAAAGTTCGACGCAGAGCGAATTGCGAAGGCAGTAAAGACCTTTGATGTCGAATCCAAGGTCGGTCATAAAAAGCTGATCATCCCTGGCCATACCGCGATCCTATCCGGGGAACTCGAAGAGGAGCTTCCTGGATGGGAGATTATGGTTGGTCCTCGGGAAGCTGTGGACATCTCATCCTACCTAAAAGCCATGTGGCAGAACTAGAACCGATGATAGATATTTACACATAATTGCCAGTGGCGATGTTTTCCATCGCTATCGGATTAACTTTTTGAGGTACAGTGGCAAAGCATAAAATCACCC
>CAYTND010000522.1:0-1720 GCA_964438965.1 uncultured Pirellulales bacterium | reverse complement strand
CCTCTCAATTCGTGGGAGGCGTCGGCGACAAAATGCTTCTGGGATTGAAAAACCCTGTCTAGATGCTCAATCATGTGGTCGAAGGTAGTAGCCAGCTCTCCAATCTCGTCAGCCGGGCCGGCATAGCCCACGCGCCGGTTCAGGCCAGAACTCGTTTCGATGCTCCTTGCCGTTTGGGTGATACGGCTTACCGGAGATAGTGCGCTCCTAACTACCATACTGCCTGATACCGTAGCTAATATCAGAGCGACTAAAATGCTCACCAGAATAGCCCATCTTACCTGGCTCATCGCAGTGTCTATGGGATTCAGAGACTGCGCAACCTCTAAAAGGAGTACCTGATTGCTCAGATACAAGGGTGAAACCATGATCCGTACCCTGGCGCTTTCACCGGCAGCTACTGTCCCGATGGCAACATCTCCAGCAAATCCCTGCGAGATTAGAGAGGGATTTACCGGTAGCTCCTGCTCACCGAGGCTGTCTGATTTCACTACTACATTCCCGGTCTTATCTATCAGTTGAATATAAACGCCGGGAGAGGCGAACTCATTTATTACTGGCAAATTTGAATGGATAACTTCGTAGTCCAGAGGGTCCGGTATTTGCTGCGGATTAAGTGTCCCATGTACCCGTGCCGAATAGACTCTCAGGTCATTATCCACCTGATTGCTGAGGTACCGCTGTAGGAGTATATGGAGAACAACACCTGAGAGTATAAGAATGGCGCATAGTATCAGTGCAAACCAGAGGGTTAGTCGCCAGCGAATCGGCATGGCTTTACTCCTTCAGCACATAACCAACACCACGAATAGTATGGATTAATCTGGGTTTACCACCAGCCTCTAACTTAGAGCGCAAGTAGCGCACGTAAACCTCTATAACATTGGACTCACCCTCAAAGTTGTATCCCCAGACTCTTTCGTAGATAAGGTCTCTCTTCAGTACCTGGCGTGGGTGGCGTAAAAATAATTCCAGCAGGTCAAATTCTTGGACAGTAAGTTCTATAGCTTCATTGCTACGCTTAGTTTCCCTGGTCATCGTATTCAGCAACAGGTCGCTAAACCGAAGGATCTCTCCCTCTCCTGGTTGACGTCGCCTGAGTAAGGCTCTCACTCTAGCCAGAAGTTCGTCAAAGGCAAAAGGTTTTACCAAGTAGTCATCAGCACCGCTCTCGAGTCCAACTACCTTATCAATAACCATCCCCTTAGCAGTCAGCATAAGAATGGGAACATCGCTTCCCTCCCGCAGGCGTTTGCTGACCTCTATGCCATCAATTCCAGGCATCATGACATCCAGTACGACAAGGTCTGGCTCGCTGTCACGAGCTTTGGTTAAAGCCTCAGAGCCATCAGCCGCCGTGTCGACTTTATAGCCCTCATAGGCCAGACCACGCTTGACAAAGCTTACAATTTCGGGATCATCATCTACGACCAGGATGCGCATCTTATATCCCTTTACTCCGACGAAAATATTTTAGTCTTAGTTAATGATAGATGGTAGCGCTATCTAGGTCAACCATCCAAGATTGACATCAGGCCACTAATATTACGTTAATAGGGGTGATTTTTGACTATTTCTAACACAATTTGTTGTTGAATGCCCGGGTTGCGATGACACCCAAACTGTCCTTATTCCTGTGCTTAATGCTCGGCATTAGCTACGGGACAAAACGATAGTCCAGACTGTTATTTAACAGAATATTAGTAAAAAGTGTTAAGGC
>CAYTND010000521.1:0-1726 GCA_964438965.1 uncultured Pirellulales bacterium | reverse complement strand
GACATTGTTTAGGATTTAGTGCTTAGTGCTTAGTATTTTAGGTATCCGCTGTCCTCTATCAAAACTTGTCATTATCAAGCTCAACTCATCGAAAAATGTACTGTACACCTTTAATTCCCCGAGGTCAGCGGCGAGCGTAGCGAGTCAGCTGCACCTGCCTGTTAGACAGTTCTTTCTACTTCCATTTGGAGGCCGTATGTTTCAGGATCAAGACTGGCTTGCACAATGGTTACGTTTCCATCGTACTCCACACATGCATTTATGACGCGTTCACGAGCTGCGGGATCGATCTGGCAACCAAGTATTACTGTGCCTATGATCCCCTCTGGAATTGGTTTCAAACCGGCGCCTTGATCGTATTTAACTATACGCCATTCCAACTCGTGACGGAACGGAGTAGCTTTCGTTAAGAACGCTTTAGGTACGATGTCAATGGGCCTGTCTTTCACGAAGTTGATCAACGGGCAACGATCGGCATAGTCGACTGGGTGAGCTTCGGCGATAAAATCAAGATGATCTTCCGGATGGTCATCTCGAACACGGAACTGGACACAAACACCAGTGTGATCCTTGGCATAGTGCGTCCACATGATGAAATTGTTACAGACCCGGGTCAGGCAGAGTATCCCGGTGTTTGCCGCTCGCCGAGAATGCCTGTCGATTTGCTGCTTTTGCCAGCATTCCAGTTCCCGCGAATCCGAAGGAATCTCGTTTTCTGCATCCGCAAGCGCGTTTGAAAGTGAAACTGCGTTTCGTTTATTCAAGAATGCAGCCTTTCGCAACACGATTTCTTCTCGTGTGTTGTGTACATCATAGACACAGCGGCAATCGAATGGATCATTGAAGTCCAGTGGAGAGGAGAACCACACTCGATTGTTGCGTAGCATGTCCTCGACGTTCTCGATTCCGTCGCCGGAGATATCTTTGTATTTGTAAAAAGCTATTGGGCAGTCGTGTGCCATGGGCGGCTTCCTCACTGTCTAAAAACATGCTCAGGATCGCCGAGGTACGAGGCGTATCCTGAAGCGAATGGTTAAGTTTGTTCTTTCTCGTTTTCTATATGCTGTAAAATGCCAGCCAGAGCTTGAACTACAGCACCAAATGCATGCCAACCAAGCTCATCCGTAGTGTAATCTGATTTACCTGATTGGATTGCGCGGCCGATTTCTTCTAGATAGCGGGTAGCTATGCCAAGGTGGCGGCTAGGTTTGTAAGCACCATATTCGTGTTCGTCTTGCGGGAAATTCAGGGTACTACATCTAGCTCTAACGTCACGGGCTACAAGATTTGTATACTCTGCTATTCTTGTTGCATCCTTAGCGTTAAATGTCTCGATAATCTGGTCAATGTCAGAGAATTCAATATAATCTGGAAGCAATGCTCTCAAATTGTCACCTAGGAAACGATAATTGATTGCCATGTTACCTCCTTCCGTAGAGTTTAATAGGGACGTTTACGTATTTATGTTACCTTATTCAGTTCTTTTACTTTTGTTTATTTACAGCTTCAGCCTGCTTTTTCTTCTTTGCACCTTGGGCCTAATTTTGTTTTTCGGTCGACCTACTGCTCATGAACGAAGCCTAAAAATATTAAAAGTCGCTAATTATTCTGCGACTTTCGATCTCAGATTCCGCGCCCAACCGCCGCTCCGGTTGAGCGATTTGTTAGGCCTATAATACTCCCCAAAAACTGGGCGCATGATTAAGGTGGATTTGTCGCCTGAGAC
>CAYTND010000520.1:0-1729 GCA_964438965.1 uncultured Pirellulales bacterium | reverse complement strand
TCCAACCCCCGCTACCAAGAAATCAAGGGGAGCAGAAATGTTCCCCTCTTGTATTAGCAGAGGAGGAAAAAATGAAACCTATAATCGGTTTTATTGGAATTGGCACGATGGGAACTTTTATGTCGCAGAATCTGATTAAGGCAGGCTATCAAGTAGCAGTTTATGACCTCAATGAGCCGGCTATGGAGTACTTAGTAAAGGCAGGTGCTGCTAAGGCTTTGCACCCTCGCGATGTAGCCGAACGCAGCTCGGTAGTAATAACCATGCTGCCTGCCTCACCTGATGTGGAGACAGTTGTATTGGGGCCGACAGGAGTAATAGAGGGAGCAAAAGACGGCGACATTCTTATTGATATGGGTAGTTCTTATCCAGGCAGTACCAGAATGATTGGAGAAAGGGTGTCTGCCAGAGGTATAAGGATGTTGGACGCACCGGTGAGTGGTGGTGCCAAGGGAGCACAGGAAGCTACCCTTTCTATTATGGTCGGTGGCTCAGAAAGTGACTTTGAGGAATGCCACCCCATTTTCGAGGCAATGGGCAAGAACATTTATCATATTGGCCCGGCGTCAGCGGGTCATACGGTGAAAGCGCTAAATAACCTCTGCTCTGCTTGCAGTATGATTATTACTTCAGAGGCGATGGCGGTAGCCACCAAGATGGGCCTCTCTCCTGAAAAAGTGCTAGAGGTCATAAACAGCAGCACTGGGCGGAGCTGGTCAAGCCAGTTTAAATTTCCCACTTATGTCCTCAATGATAGTTTTAACTCCGGTTTCAGTATCGGCCTTATGAATAAAGACGTAGAGATAGCTACGCGCCTCGGGCGTGAATTACACGTCCCGATGTTCGTTGGGGCAATGGTTCAACAACTTTATAACCTGGCGGTGGGGCAAGATACTGACGGCGATTGTCACACTGCGATTGTTAAGTTTATTGAAGACTGGAGCGGTGTTAAGATAAGGGCAAAAAGTTGATAGATTATTATGACTGGAAGAGAAACGCCAATAAAAACTTAGTAAGGCGATAGTGTATCGGTCGCTGGTTCGAATCCAACCCCCGCTACCAAGAAATCAAGGGGAGCAGAAATGTTCCCCTCTTGTATTCAGAGAATCTACGATAAGTTTTCTACACAAGCACCTGTAGGATGCTGTATGCTATTATTGTTCTGAGTAACCGTAAACAACAGGGAGCCTACTTATGATTAATACTCTCTTCCAAGTTTATTACTTAATCTGTCTAATTGTGGGGTCATTCATCCGGGTATGGTACGGCAGGAAGTATAAACAGGATAGAAAAGCGATATTACGCGAAGAAGGATTTGCTTATGCGTTGCTGGCATCCCTCTGGGGATTGGCTATACTAATTCCGATTGTGCATATGTTTACTCAATGGCTTAGTTTCGCAGATTATGGCTTACCACCTTGGGCTGGCTGGATTGGTGTCGCAATTTTTGCCATAGCGTTGTGGCTGCTCTGGAGATCCCATGCTGACTTAGGGCAAAACTGGCGTATGACAACGGAACTAAGAGAAGGGCACACGCTAAACACTGATGGGATATTTCGATATATCCGTCATCCTATGTATTCCGCCCACTGGTTGTGGGGAATTGCCCAGGCACTGTTAATAAATAACTTAATCGCAGGCTTGGCTAGTCTAGTTATTATTATTCCTATCTATGTACTTAGGGTAAGACGTGAAGAGCATATGATGCTTGAACAATTTAGAGATGAAT
>CAYTND010000519.1:0-1740 GCA_964438965.1 uncultured Pirellulales bacterium | reverse complement strand
GTACAACTACCCTGTTCGTGGCCTGGAGCAGGCCGAGCATCTCTATGAGAAGCGCCTGAAACAGATCATCGAGGGATGAAAGCTTCCATGCTTGAAGATTTCAAAGCCGGGTTTCTAAAGACCCTCTGGATTCTCAGAGACTATCTATCTTTGATTGTCATCGGAGGTGGATGGGTTTCATTTCTCTATCATCATTATCTCCTGTCAAACAAATCCGGAGAGCCCATCAGGACACGAGACATCGATCTCCTCGTGGATATCGAGGTCCCTATAGTCGGAGAAAAATCAGTGGACCGGTTACTTATAGAGGCGGGCTTCAAGCCTACATTCAAGAGTTTGGATACACCTCCAGTAATACATTACGAGGGTACCATCGAAGGAGAGGAGGTCGAAATAGAATTTCTGACGGATCAACGAGGGACTAAAGGGCTTTGAAAAAGAGTATTCTTCCTGGTTCTCAAATTTTATCAGAAACATTGAGAAAAACTTTTCGGATCTGACCGCAGATGGAATCCTCATGATCTCCAGCCAGCGTCTGGCAGGAGCATTTCCCAACCTTACTGATGAGCAGTTCAGAGAATATGTCCTAAGTATTTTTGAAGGACAATATATCCTTGATTTATCAAATCCTTTCCCTTAAAATTTAGACATCAAAACAGCGGGGTTTTTATTATGGACATCAATAAAAAATACATTGTTGACGAACAAGGCAACCCAAAAGAGGTCATCATACCTGTTGAAGATTTTAGAAAGATCGAAGAACTCTTAGGTTGGGATCTCGATGAGGAGGCCGTTCAACAGCTCCGTGAGGCGAGGAGGGATCGAGAAAAAGCAAATAAAGAGGCTTATATAGATCTGGATTCCATCTGATGAGTAAAGTCATTGTCCATCGCCACGCTGCAAAATATCTCAAGCGCCTTCCTAAGGAAACCAAAGAACGCATCATAGAAATCCTGAAAGAACTCGAAGATAACCCTTTGGGGCAATCCAATGTAAAGCATATGGTCGGTGAATGGGCCGGGTATCATAGAATAAGGGCCGGAAAGCTGAGGATCATCTTTTGGTATGATCAAAGCGATGATGTTGTTTACATAGATCACATTGGGCCAAGAGGAGATGTCTACAAATAGCTTTCTGGCCTTCCATTCCAGTTACAAACCTTTTTGTATCGTTCATAAGTGTTGGCATCAAAAGTAATTCTTTCATCATACAGGAAGCGATGGTGGTTTCCTCCTGGGGGCCCTTGACTAATCAGACTCATTTTGAGGGAAGGGGGAACGCGGTTAAAAAATTAAGAAAATTATTCTATCAACTGATAATTGTTATCCCGCACAATTGCCTCGCCCTATCTCCTTGCAATGATCAAAGTTCTTCCAACCGTCCCTAAAATGCGTTTTTCCTGCATTTTTTGGTCCTGGTTTCCGCTCATACGTTCAGACGATAAGGGACATTCTATTCGATGGGTTACTTTCCATCCTGTCTCAGATAACATTCGGTGGTAATCAAATATAGTAATTGAATTGTCCGGATTCTCTTTGAAAGCGGGTGTGGATTGGAAATCTCGCCAATCAGCATTTAGGAAGGCCATCATGGTCGTTTTTTTTACGTTTTTATGCGCCAACAGAAAAAAGCTTTCAAAAAATTTTACATATTCTCCTTTGGAATAAGATGAGACTGAAGGGGTTTTTTCATTAGCCTTCCCTTTGTACTCTTTCTCTTTTTTGGTATAGTAAGGTGGGT
>CAYTND010000518.1:0-1741 GCA_964438965.1 uncultured Pirellulales bacterium | reverse complement strand
ACGCAGGCATCGGGCTTCCCTTGGGGATAGAGCGGGTTATTTGGATAGGCTCTTATCCTTTACCGGTACACTTCATCCACCAGTCTTCCCACATACCAGTCATTTCTTTGACCTTCTGTGGATATTGCCCAGCCAGATTATTCAATTCTGTTCTGTCTTTCTCAAGGTCGTAGAGTTCCCAGTCGGCCTGGCCGTACCGGACAAGTTTCCATTTACCTGTCCGAATGGCCTTCGCCCTGCTAAACTGCCAGTACAGCGCCTCGTGTCCCTGCCTTTGTTTTCCTCGGAAGATTGGCAGCAGTGATTTGCCCGCCAGCGGCTTGAGTTTTCTGCCATTGATTTGCTCTGGATAGACAGCCCCGGTCATATCTATAAATGTCGGAAGCACGTCAATGATATGTCCCACCTGGTCGGTTATGGTGCCCGGTTTGATAACACCCGGCCAGGAAGCTATGAAAGGAGTACAGGCGCCTCCCTCATAGTCGGTGGATTTATATTTCCTGTATGGCGCATTGCTGGCATTGGCCCAGGCCGGGCCGAGCGCTCGATAGCCCTCAACAGGTCCGGGTGGAATACCGGGTGTTGTATCGGGCGTTTCGGGGCAGCCGCCGTTGTCGGCAAGGAACAGCACAAGCGTATTTTCCCATTCGCCGAGCGTTTTTATTTTTGCCAATACCTTACCTATTCCCTGGTCCATTCTGTCCACCATCGCAGCGTACACTGCCATTTTCAAATCGGCCTGGTCCTTTTCCGAGTCGCTGAGCGAATCCCAGCTCTCAACGCGCTCATCCCGTGGAGAGAGCTTATATTTCGCATCGAGCATGCCCATCTCTATCTGGCGCTTGTAGCGCTGTCGGCGGAGCTTGTCCCAGCCGATTTTGTATTTCCCGCGGTATTTGGCAATATCGTCCGGCCAAGCGTGCAGCGGATAATGCGGTGCGGTATAAGGCAGATAAAGCAGAAACGGTTTGTTCTCGTTCTTGTACTCTTGAAGCCGTTCAATCGCATAATCCGTGAAGGCGTCAGTAGTGTAGAAGTTTTTGTCGTCAGGGACGTATCCCATAATCTCTTTGTCCTCGATGGCCCAGCGGCGTGGTGCCGGCCTTTTTCGACCGGGTTCTCCTTCGCCGGGTCTTGCTCTGGTTCCGGGGTTCCAGTAATTACAGCATCCATCTGCCAGGCCGTAATACCTATCGAACCCGCGGGTTGTGGGCAGTGGTTTTTGATGCCATTTACCGGAGATAATTGTTCGGTAACCGGCAGCGCCTAAAACCTCGGCAAAAGTAGCGCCATGCTCCATATTTTTGACCCCGACGGCCTGCTCATATTGGCCGGTCAGAAGGGACGCACGTGTCGGACTGCACTTGGCGCTGTTATAAAACTGTGTAAACCGAACTCCGCCTGCTGCCAATCCATCGAGATTCGGCGTCTTGATTTCTCCACCGAAACAGCCGATATCGGAGTATCCCAAATCATCAGCCATAATGAGGACAATATTTGGCTTTTGAGCGGATGAATGAGCGGCTTTCCGCGATATAGCTTTCAGGCATCCGGGTAAAGCCACGGACGCAGCCCCCAGCCCTAAGATTTTCAGAAAATCACGTCTTGTCTGATTGACTCTATTCATACTATTCTCCTTGTGCAAACAGTTGTAACGACAGCTCAATAGGCTGAACGTTCCTAAAATGTAAAGTGCCTAAAGTGTAAAGTGCCTAAAGTTATTTGTTTTCTTAACTTTAGC
>CAYTND010000517.1:0-1742 GCA_964438965.1 uncultured Pirellulales bacterium | reverse complement strand
CGCGCTCTGCTTGCATTTGGGACAGCGGTCTGCAAAATCGCCCGGGCCGGAACTGCCCTGGATAAAGACTATCCCGCAATCTGGATTTTCACACTTTTCAGATCTGTAAGCGCTTGGCTCGCCGCACTCTTTGCAAATCAGTGGTGGTGTAGTTGGAGCCATAGGGTTGACGTGCTCCTCCATATATTTGAAGTATGCCTTTAGGCCCATTTGATACTCAGCCTTACAGTTCGGATTGTTGCACTTGGCCCAAACCATCTCCCCTTCCGGAATACCATCGACGCCACCGCCACTTCCGGAACGCCTGCTGTAAGTTATTATACCAGCTACAGCTATGCACGCGATGATAACACCTATCATAATCGGTTTTTTCTTACTCTCTTCCATATCAATTTCTCCAAAACAATTAAGCTACAATGCGGCTACAAACTTACGATGACAAATTATTACTAAATTGTATTATTTGTCAAGTGCGTATTTTTTATTATTTACCGGCAGGTCAAATACTTGTCGGCTCGCCGGTGCGCCGAGATGCCATCTGCAGCACCTTAGCCGGCTCCTCAGGGAAGCCCGTCCGCGCCGAAAGGTAAGCCGATTCAATAACCGCCATATCTTGTAGATTCTCTCTGCCGCTGCTGCATAGCTTGTTTTTATCGGGCGATAATATACTCACAGCGAAATTCTTCAGTTGTTCCCTCATACAGAAAAGCGCATCATCCTCGTATTCCAATTCCTCGTTTGTCTCGCCAAGACCATCGCTGACTGTTAGTCGTCTGTCGTTGACTGTTAGAATTTTATCTTTCCCGTAGAGCTTCAAAAACTCTTCTTTCGGACCAATCCCGGCTCGCCGCGATGCTATAAGGTTGCCGATAAGGGTATCGCTAAATTTCATTGTTACGACAGCGGTGTCTTCCGTCAGATAAAGTCTCTGTTGTCTATCCTGAGCCTGGTTGGTGTTTAATGAGTAAACCTGTTGCGGTATGCCAAAATCCAACATGATCTGGTCAATTATCCAGTAACAATTGTGTAACAGCACCCCGCCGCCGGCAAGTTTCGGGTCGGTCTGCCAGCCAAGGTACGGCTGCTCGCCGGCGCTGCAGAAAGCAGTCATCAGAAAAACCTGCTCTATCCGGCCTTGCTGCAGAAAATCGCGCAAGGCAAGAAAACTCCGGGCAAACCGCCTCGGATTGGCAATGGCAAATCTTATATCTTCATCTTCACTCAGCCGTACAAATTCCACAGCCTCCTCAAAATCCCTCGCCGCCGGAGCTAATTTGAGTATATTGAACTTCTTTTTCATCGCCATCCGCACATATTCATCGCAACTGTGCATGCCGGCGGCAACCAGCAGACAATCGAGCTGATTCTGGATTATCAGTTGCCGGTAATCATCAAAGGCAGCACATTGATATTCGGCGGCAATTTTCTCGGCGAGATTCGTATCTTTGTCGGCAACAGCCTGAATCTGGAAATAATCGACTCGGCTAACCGCTTCGAGCACAAACTGACCACCCTCATTAAGACCAAGTACCGCTGTTTTTAATTTACCTTCACTCATCCCTGAAAACACCCATATATTCTATCAAATCTGTAAAATGTACAAAACACATTCAAATATTGTTTCGATTTTACATTTCCACGGCGAAAAAGAAAATAACTAAAAACATTTATTACTGAACAAAAAAACGGTACATCCGGGAAATGGGTAGGTGCATTCGGCGTTTCGGACGGCCGAGAAAAAT
>CAYTND010000516.1:0-1746 GCA_964438965.1 uncultured Pirellulales bacterium | reverse complement strand
ATTTGTGATTCGTCAAAGTAGCGGTGGATTTCCTGGTTCAGCTCCCGGGCGGAAGTCAGGTCCCGACCGAACGGTTTCTCCATTACCAATCGCGTCCATCCCGGGCTGCGGTTCAAGCCGTTTTCGCCCAGACCGGCCACCGTGGCCGGCACTACCTCGGACGGCAGGGCCAGGTAGAATACCCGGTTGCCCGTCAGCGATTGCTCTTTCTCCAGGGATTCTATACGGTCGGCAAGTGCCCGGTAGTCGATGTTTTTTCCGGCATTGATGCCGTGATAGTAGAGGCACCGGTCACACCAGCGGGAAATGCTACCGTCGTCCACCGGTAATCCGGCCTCGGCCAGTTTTTCCCGTACCCAGGTACGATATCCGGTGTCGTCCAGGTCTTGGTCGATGTCAACACCGAGGATAACCTGCCGGTCGCCGAAGGTCCCCTTAGCCGAGAGCTGAAAGAGGGCGGGCAGCAGCTTACGATGGGCGAGGTCACCCCTGGCTCCAAAAATAACGAACAGATGAGGCTCAAGTGTGGGTGAGGACATTTTCTTCCTCCATTAAGCTTGTCAATCTGCCGGCCTGTGCAGAGTGGATACTATTTTTCTCTGGTGGGCGGTAGAGGACTTGAACCTCTGACCCCCTGCGTGTAAAGCACTCTTGCTAAAAGGCGGAGGCCGCTTGCCTCCTTTCTGGAAGGCATTATAGTATCATTTGGCGACAATAGCAACCAAAGTGCTGAAAGAATCATCGTTACGCCCTAGCGGGCGTTCCCAGTTCGCTACATTAGGCTTATAGGTAATAAGGCAGCCTAACTCCGCTCTCTGGTCTTAATATTTCATTGTCATTATCAGAGTTTACTACTGAACAAATATCGAATGCCTGATTAGTTTGTACTATGACCAGTCAACTCGAAAAGAATCGCTGAGTATACTTCCACAATACGCTTCACGCTGTCAAGTTGAATTACTAACAACGAATGTTTTATACTTTACACAATAAATAGCAGTCTAATAATTGGGAGCCCGTGTGGATAAACTTGACGCCATCAAAGTTATCGTAGTATCTTCCGTGCAATCTTTCGCCGATGGGTTCAAAGGACGGCATGAAGGTGAAGTGGATAATCCACAAGGCACGATAAATATGAAAATTCACAATGTCTTTATTGAGGCACTTGGCAAAGAAATACAATATTACTCTTCGCTAGCTCGTTCGCTAGACAGCTCACTAGGTAATATGCTTGAAGGTCTGGCAATCAACATAGCTGGTTTGTTTTATGAAGTCAGACGTAATGTTCAAGGGCCGCTCAGTCCGGCACAAACAAGTAAGATTGCGGAAATGTTAGAAGGATATAAACGGCGCACGAGTAAGCCCCACATTGCCGATTACAAATGCCTGCGGGATATGAACATACCAGATAAGCTGACTGTTGTAAGGCACGATAGCGATTACTATTTGATTGATAAGGAAACGAACAACCACTATCTGATTGAACTTAAAATTGGTGGCGATTTAGACAACAAGAAAGCCCGCTCCGAAAAAGAGGCGATTTTAGAGCAATTTGTAATTTTATCAAATACATTACCAAAAGACAAAAATATTACAATCCATTTTGCAACCGCCTATAACAGATATGGTGAGGACAAAGAATGGAAACAGGAAAGAGTACGGCAGTTTTTTGCCGATGATGAGTTGTTAATCGGAAAAGATTTTTGGGATTTTGTGTGTAAATCAGATGACGGATATGATATGGTT
>CAYTND010000515.1:0-1758 GCA_964438965.1 uncultured Pirellulales bacterium | reverse complement strand
TGAGTCAGCTCGGGCATATACATCTGTTGTCTGAACTGATACATGTCCTAATAGCTCCCTTATGTAGACCAGATTCACACCTGCCTGAAGAAGATGCATGGCCTTTGAATGGCGGATAGTATGACAACTAATTTTGTCAGGTATTAAACCCGGATTGATTTTCCGTGCCAAGTCAGCATAGGTATTCAAGATATATGTCACACCAGCACGGGTTAACTTTTCTCCCCTGCTGTTTGAGAACAGCGGATACTGATTGGCAAATGGCTCCAATAAATGATTTTCCTTTATATATTCTTTCAGGAACACGGTCTGTTCTTCCTGTAATGGTACAATTCTGGCTTTGCGTCCTTTGCCAAAGAGTTTTACAATGCTGGGAATATCAAGTCTTACAGAGGACGGGGTAAGGTCTATTATTTCCTGCACCCTCGCACCGCTGTCATACATAAGTGCAAGCAGTGCAAGATTGCGGCGGCCATTTCGGGTACTTAAATCCGGTTGCTCAAGAAGTAGCTTTATGCCGTCAACAGTAAGATAATTAATGCTCTGTTTATCGTGTCTCTTGACTTTTATAGAGCGTATCTTTTGCCATTCATACATCCTTTCGGGATTTTCGTATTGCATGTAGCTAAAGAATGAACGCAGAGCGGCAAGACGGTAATTCCGTGTCGCATTGCTGCAATGCCTGTTCTCCTGTATCCAGTCAAGAAAGTCGATGACAATATCCTTGGTTATGCGTTCAAGGGTCAGCTTTTGTACTTCAATGTTTTTCTGTTCTTTCATAAAGGTTATAAACTGAACAAAAGTATCCTTATAAGCCATAATAGTATTTGGGCTGTAGTTGCGCTCGCCCGCAAGATAACTGGTCAGAAAAGCGCTGAGATATTTTGCAAAATCAGTTGTTTCCATCATATGCCAGATTAGTGGATTTAGGAAAAACGTAAGTGCCGATACCCTTTTCGTCTTTCAGGATATCCGGATACATTTCTGATGTAAGCCTGACGTAATGATCGGTCGCACCTAATGATTTATGACCCAGAAATACAGACAACAACGGCAAGGAATAGTAGAGATCCATTCCAGACTTAGCCATCTTTGCCAGCGAGTGGACAGCAAACGTATGTCGCAGATCATGTACCCGAGGCCCTTTATGGTCTCCCTGAAAAGGTATTCCGGATTTTGCCAGTACCCTCCTGAACCATGGATATACAGTTCCGGCTCGACAATATGTACCATTTGGAGAGACAAAGAAAAAGCCATTGACATCACAAACATGTGGTACGGGCATTTGATCGCGATAATGAAGATATTGTTTCAGTACTTCCGTTAGCGTATTTGATAACGGAACCAAACGTTCTTCTCCATTCTTGCTTTTTCTGATGTGGACACTACGCTTCTCCAGATCCACATCCCTGTTTCTCAGAGACACCGCCTCACTGATCCTAAGTCCGGTTCCATAAAGCAGACGTATGATGGCAGGTATAATGAACTGAATGGTTGACATGCGTCTATCATAACCTCGCAGATTGTCACAAGCACAAAAGATGGCTGCCATCTCCTTATTTGAGAAAATGTATGGTATAAAACTATTTTTAGCAGGGGTAGCCGGCATCCCGGGAATATAACTGTTGTAACCGACCTTGCACATATACCTACAGAACTGTGACAGAACTGAGTATTTGTTGTATATGGTTGCAGGCGCATCATTAATTCTAGTGGCCCTCCACTGGTCAATCTTCTCCCTGGTTATGCCTAAGACCG
>CAYTND010000514.1:0-1760 GCA_964438965.1 uncultured Pirellulales bacterium | reverse complement strand
ACCATTTTACCACAAAACATGTTTGGCTTAATAGGTATTATTTCCCTCTGCCTATTATCTGAAAGGTTCTACGGCCCGTAAGAATATTTGAAGAAATTTCCCAATTGAGAATAATCCAGAGGCCCAGATATATTTTTGCCTTTTTTATCATCTTTCATATTTGCGTCTCGCGCTAATAACTGATATGACTTTTTTGGCAATAATTGATTTAGTAGCTTTTTCGATTTTGGTCCAACGAGAATCTTGTGTTCTGATATGGACGGTAGATTTGTCAGTGCCAATCGCGGCGGGGGTGTTGGCGATTATCATATCGAGGTTTTTTTCTTTCAGCTTCTTTTCGGCACGGCTTCGGACGGCTTTGTCTTCGAGGGCAAAGCCAATAACAATTTGATTTTTTCTTTTATGTCCACCTGCCCATTTTAGAATATCGGTTGTGGGTTTTAGTTTGATAGTAAGGGCTTTGCCGGTCTTTTTGATTTTGGTTTTAGCCGGACGGGAAGGAGTGTAATCGGCCACAGCCGCAGCCATAATCAGACAATCGCACTTCTCAAAATGCTTTTTGACCGCCTCGAACATCTGGGCGGCGGTTTCAACTTCGATCACTTTTGCCCCGCTCGGCGGCCTTTGGGCGGTTGCCGCGGTTACCAGTGTTACTTTATGCCCGGCCCTAAGCGCCTCGCGGGCAAGGGCGTAACCCATCCTGCCGCTACTTGCGTTGGAGATAAAACGGACCGGGTCAATGTATTCCCGGGTGCCGCCTGCCGTAATCAAAATTCGCATCTGGTATCTCGCGAAGCGTATCTTGTAATTCGTGCTTCGTGTTTGAGGTCACGTTTTGTTAATCTTCGAAGCAATTTTTTCGATGACCTTGAGGATGTCCTTCGGCTCTGACATCCTGCCGATGCCTTCAGTTCCACAAGCAAGTCGGCCCTCGACAGGTCCAATCAATTGAAAGCCCATCTCCTTTGCCGTCTCGACATTGCGCTGCACGGCTGGATTGTTCCACATATTATTATTCATCGCAGGAGCCAAAAGTGCTGCCTCTGATTTAATCAGCCGCCAAGCCGCACAAAGGGTCGTACTAAGTAAATCATCACAGATGCCGTTTGCTATTTTGCCTATGATATTAGCCGTCGCAGGTGCCACTACAACAATATCAGCCCAGTCAACCAAAGCAATATGGCCGATTTTATATTCTTCAGGCGTACTCCACAGGCTCGTAAAGACGGCTGAGCAGATAACCGCCTCGAAGCTTTTTGGGCCAACGAGCCGGCAGGCGTTTTCCGTCATTACGGTATTTACCCTGGCGCCGGCAGTGGTCAGCCGGCCGGCCAAATCGACCGCCTTGTATGCAGCGATTCCGCCGCTGACACCTAACAGAATATTCAGATTGTCAAGCATCTCGTATCTCGTTTACCGCCGATGCGTACCGGAGGGCTGAGTTATCTCTATGTTTTCTTTTTGTTCCCTGAGGCCTTTGTGGGCAATCCGTCATCAATGGCGATCTTGTCCTGCAGGATTTCCTGAATAACAATTTCGAGCATCGTTTTGCCTTGGACATCCTCAATCAACGGCCTGGCACCCTGCAAAAGCTCGCTCAATCGTCTCTGAGTCAGCGCCGTCAATTTGAATCTACCGCCAACTTTGTTAACTATCTTTTCACTCTTGAGTTCATCTATCATCTTTTACCTCATAACTAAAGTGCCTAAAGTGACAGCTTTGCTGTCATTCTGAACGCAGCGCAGCGAAGTGAAGAATCT
>CAYTND010000513.1:0-1761 GCA_964438965.1 uncultured Pirellulales bacterium | reverse complement strand
TGCTGGACTACCTGAGTCAGGCAGCATAATTATATAAAATGGCAAAAGTCGAGCTTAGGGAGAAGTGTTTTCCAAAGCCGCCGCGTGGCGTTTTGCCCTGGGGTCACCCGCTGCATATATCATTCCGGTATTCGGATCTACATAAATCATAACGGGGTGCGCAATAGGCCGTGAAGTTGTTCCTATCTTATGTCCACGATTAGCCAGCTCCCGTCTGACGTTTTCGTCGATACGGTCATCCAGCGTGAGGCTTCCCATTGTCCCTAACGTTTCCTTACGGTCGGGATTGGGGTTGAAAGAGTTCTCGTGATGTCCCGTGCTGAAGCGCGGCACTGTCACTGCATCTTTGGGCATCATGCCAAACTCAAGGTGGTTAAGAAGACAATTGAGAGTAGTCTGGTCCTGCAGGTCACCGCCTGCGACACTGATGGCGATAACCGCTTTGCCGTCCTTAAGGACTATTGTTGGTGTTAGCGTGATGCGAGGGCGCTTACCAGGCTCGATACAATTAGGGTGCCCCGCTGTAGTGTTCAGACTCCGAAGCCTGTTACCGTGCGCTACTCCCAACTCGCTGCATACGGCATAGGGGCCATTGCCGCTGGGTGTGGCCGCTACAAGATTTCCCCAGCGGTCGGCAACAACGCACGTAGTTGTGCCCCCAGGTCCGGGCCGATACGTCCGGCGCCCCTTGATGGCTTTCATGTTAACAGGGTCGCCCGGGCGAATCTCTGTAGAAGATTTATTCATGTCGATTAAAGAACGGCGGAGCTTTGTGTACTCGTCGCTAAGAAGCGCCTTTATCGGCACATCTACAAAGAGCGGGTCTCCGTAGTACTCATCGCGGTCTGCAAAACCTAACTTCAATGCTTCGGCTAATACGTGAATGTAGTCTGCGGACAGATGTCCCATTTTCTTCAAAGCAAACCCTTCCAGAAGCCGCAGCGTCTGGCAAAGATATGGGCCCTGCGTCCACGTATCGCATTTGCAAATAGTATAGCCTCGATACTGAACCTTGACCGGGTCCTCCACACGAGTTACGTGCGCAGCAAGGTCCTTTTTGCGGAGAAATCCTCCATTCTTAATATAGAAAGCCACTAATTCGTCGGCTATATCTCCTTTATAGAAACGGTCTCTCGCTGCTTGCAGTTTCTCTTGGCGGCTGCCGGGCGTTTCTTTTTCCGTTTTAACGAGCTTGCGAAAAGTCTTGGCCAGATTCGCATGCCAGTCTTTACCACCGGAATCAAGTAATTCAAGGGACGGTGCTACCACTTGTTTAAAGCTCATCGTTCCGTATAGCTTAACTGTCGTAATACAAAGGCTCAGGGCGCCGGGGACAGGTGCGGCTTTCATACTCCCGTTAGCAGGAATACCATTTTTGTAATACCAGTCAATCGCGTTTTTCTCGAGTGGGGCGCCGCCGAGCCCACACAAGACTTTCACCTCTTTTTTGTGCGCATCATAGATAATAAGCGGTATTTCAGCGCCGATAGCGAAAGAGCCGTAATCCGTTATGCTAAGTGCAAGCAGCGTGGCGGCCGCTGCGTCGGCTGCATTGCCGCCTTGTTCAAGTATGGAAACCCCTGCTGCAACAGCTTCTTTTCCGCCGGCTGCTACCGCCCCACCTTTTCCGGATGCCTCCCAACCGATCTCAGATGCAGGCAACACTCCGTACATAGTCAGCGTTGCAAACCATATCGTGCCAAGAAATTGCCGTCTTTTCATGAGACATACCTCCAGTTATTGTTTTGCCGTTTGCCGGGA
>CAYTND010000512.1:0-1770 GCA_964438965.1 uncultured Pirellulales bacterium | reverse complement strand
ATCTCACCCGTTCCGCCGGACTGTGTTCTTAAATCAAACGACATCCTCACGTTCACTGGGGTTGTGAGCACGATTGTGGACCTTGAGAAAATACAGGGGCTTGTTCCCATCGCTGACGAAGGTTATGAAACCCATGCTGCAAAACGTCGAGAGCGCGTGCTTTGCGAAGCAGTGGTTTCAAAAACATGCCCCAGTGTCGGGAAAAGTATTCGCGATGCGGATTTTCGTGCTCGGTACAACGCTGCCGTGGTTGCCGTCCATCGTGGCGGAGAGCAGCTCGTTGGCAAGGTTGGGGACATGGTCTTAAAGCCCGGCGACACGCTTCTTATTCAGGCTGGTCCGCATTTTATGCGCGCCAATAGAAACAATTCCCATTTTCTTTTAGTGGGTGGTATCGACGACTCTCGGCCTTTGCGACACGAAAAGGCTATATGGTCTTTGATTTTGCTGGTTGTGCTAATTACATTGATGGTTAGCGGTGTGATCAAAATCGTTTTGGCAGCGTTTTTAGTAGCCGGTTTGATGGTCGCCGCCCGCTGCATCTCAGCCTCGCATGCTCGTCGGAGTGTCGATTGGCAGACTCTGGTTACTATCGCAGCCGCTTTTGGAATAGCCAAAGCCCTAATTAACTCAGGATGTGTGGATTCGATTTCGGCGCTTTTTACAAGTCTCACCGGGCCTTTGGGACCGTACGGAGTACTTGCCGGAGTTTACCTTATGACCAGCCTGTTCGCCGCAATGGTGGGTAATAATGCTGCTGCCGCACTTGTTTTCCCGTTTGCAGTAGTGATTGCCGGGCAGACCGGAGTCAATCCGCGACCTTTTGTTATGTGTGTAGCTTTCGCAGCATCGGCCAGCTTCATAAGCCCGCTGAGCTATCAAACGAATCTAATGGTCTATGGCCCCGGCGGCTATCGCTTCACGGATTTTATACGAGTCGGATTACCTCTTAATATTTTGCTCCTAATCTGTGCCACTGTACTAATACCACTCGTATGGCATTTTTAATGTGAAATGTGGATTGACAAATATATCCTGGGAAAGTTAGTGTTCTGGAGAAGTAACGTTGTTGCGGATTTGCTTTATTGATGACGACGGGGAGTTTGAGATTCCTCTGTTCTGTGATGTGTTCGGAGAAGCCTTCGATATAATCGCGGCAAGTAACTACGCTGAGCTAAAGTCCCTTATCGATAGTCGAGAAGACTGGAAACCTGTTCTGTTTGTTCTCGACTTGTACTTTCCATCCGGACCGGCAGACCGGGAGGCTATCGAAGCACTAAGAGCAGAACCGTTATTTGTGGAAAACGATAACGCAGAAATCAGAACTGCTTATAGAAATTACCTCAGAGCAAAGACCCGTCTGGCCGGGGTCCTTGATGCCTGGAAGCAGAATGCCAATGGTGGATTGATACTTGCTGAGAAGGTTGTAGCTGACTATCCAGACGTGCCTATCGTTTTCTACTCCCGCAAGGCCACACTTGAGGATGTGGTTCGATGTATGGCCGCCAGGAATGTCTGGTCGGTGGAGAGGAAACCGACGGGCAAAGATTCAGTTGACACAATTGAGTTGACAAGATTAGCTCAGCAGCGCATTATTCGTCGATTCAAGATGGCTATCTCGAAGGCCGACTCAGATAAGTTGGAACGTAAGAAAGAGGCTGCTGAAGTTCTTGTGGAAATGCTGCGAGGGTTTGGCTGACACCGCCAGCCGAACCTGCCTGCCGGCAGGCAGGGCCGCAGCCAGCCAAAACTTGTCTGACGACAGTCAAG
>CAYTND010000511.1:0-1771 GCA_964438965.1 uncultured Pirellulales bacterium | reverse complement strand
ACCATGACCTCCCTCGAAACCGATAGGAAGGGCAGCGCCGAATAAATCGGGAAGTTTGAAGACCGAGCCGAGTACGATCATAACCAAACCAAGCCCGACTACCCACTGGCCCCAGGCGACAATCTGGCCGTAGGCAAGCTGAGGGGCAGAACGATTCCAAATTACTGACAGGGAAGGAATGGTTACTCCAAGAAACAAAGCTGCAAAAACGATATTGATGAGGAAACCGGGAAGGCTGGTCCAACCGGCAGTCCAGTTGTTCAGAGGATCACCTGAGAGCTGAACAATAATCAACCCGAGGATACCGCCTATGACTGCCGAAGGAATATAAAATTTCTGAAATAATTTGATTTCAACACGAATAAACTTTCCCAGTGCCAAGAGCAAACACAAACCGCAGAATGAAGTTACAATTGTCATTCAATCCTCCTAAATAGGAACCTTATGGAACAATCATCTTCCCAGCTAAAGAGTCACTGCTTATGTTAATAACCGTTTGGAACCTTGACCTTTCTTACTACAACAGTTACCGTTTGTCCAGTCAAAGGTCACTTTTTTTCTTTCAGGCTTTTGACTTGATTTTTTTTCTACATTCTCAGATGTCCTTGAGTTAACACCATAATCCCTAAAAGCTAGCTCAGCTTAAAGGAAAACCGGAATTCCAGGGGAAATAGGAACGCTCCCGACGGGATTTGAACCCGTGTCGCCGCCTTGAAAGGGCGGTGTCCTAGGCCAGGCTAGACGACAGGAGCGTAGATAAACTGGTGAGCCGTGCTGGACTCGAACCAGCGACACCCGGCTTAAAAGGCCGGTGCTCTCCCTCTGAGCTAACGGCCCGACCTGAAGAGTAAATAGTAGTTATAAAGGAATTTGAAGCAAGAGTCAATATCAATCGATTTTTTCAAACTTTACGATGACCCATCTTCCTCGAGCAGACAAGTTTGCAACTTCATCTTTAAGGTTATATATCCTCAAGTAAAGTTTATAATGATTTGTGCCTTCACTGCCTTTTACCTCAATGTCAACTTCTTTCGAATGGATCTCACCGACAAAGTTTCTGATACCGGTGTAATTTCCACCAGTTGAAAAATCTGCAAGTTGCTCTTCTCTAGCAGCTTCCTCTTCAGCCTGGTTTTTATCTTTTTGTATCTGCAGGTGCTTGGCATACTGTTCATCATAAGCATCCTGTAAACCACTGATTTTACCTTGAGCGGCTCGCCTGGCGGCAGCTGTCCGAGCATTATCTTTTTCAAATTTAGCATCCTCCAGAGCATCACTTGCGTTTAAGGTTATCACAACTGATTCTCCAACCTGTTTCTTCAATTCCAATTCTTTTGCATTCAAATCTGCCAGGGGGGACGGCGTAATGACTTCCTCGCTGACGTTAGTGATTTTCCAGGAATCGAATTCGAAAGTAACCGGTTCAATCGCCATGCTGGAAAGCGTTTGAATATCATTTAGAGAGAGGGCATTAAAATATCTGTCAAGAAGTCCTTGCTCGGGATTTGAAGAACAATTATTTAAAGCAAGTATGAATAAAACTACCCCAAAAATGGAAATAACTTTCCTGTTCATTCTGCCTCCTATACAAGCTAATATTTCAATGTTTCGAATTTTATTTTTTTTGAAACAAAAAAGCAAGTTTAATAATCCCAATTTTAGAAAATATTTAGCATTCAATTTCAAAAATGATAGGATATTACTATGAAGACCAAAGAAATCCTGGTTCTGAAAGATCTTTTGGGTTCAAATAAAAAAATTGCGAATGCTG
>CAYTND010000510.1:0-1771 GCA_964438965.1 uncultured Pirellulales bacterium | reverse complement strand
CGATTTCCTTGCTGACCGAGACGCCGTCCTTGGTTACCTTCGGAGAGCCCCAGCTTTTATACAGGATAACGTTCTTGCCGGTCGGCCCGAGAGTAACCTTCACCGCTTCTGCTAACTGCGACAGACCATCTTTGAGCTGGGCTCGTGCTGTATCGTCAAACATTAATTGTTTTGCCATTTCTTATCACCTCTTATTATTTTGTTATGTTTTTACCTTTTTCTTTGTACCTTTGTGCCTTTGTACCTTTGCCGCTGATTTCATTTTTCAACAATTCCGAGAATGTCACTTTCTCGCAGAATTACATATTTCTCGCCGTCGATTTCGACGTCACTTCCAATGTATTTTGCGTAGATAACTTCATTTTTTTCCTTTACGGACATCTTGCTTCGTTTGCCGTTATCGAGCAGTTTGCCCGGGCCGGTGGCTACTATTTTACCTATCTGTGGTTTTTCTTTTGCAGTATCCGGCAGAATGATTCCGCCGGACGTTTTCTCTTCGGCTTCTGATTGTTTGATTACAATTCTGTCATCCAGAGGTTTAAGTTTCATAACTCACTCCTTATCTATTTTGGTTCTGCTTTTTAGTTCTCATTTTGCCTTATTATAAAAAACAGGGTGGCACCCTCAAACTTGTTTGGGGGTGGACCCTAACTCTTAATTTCAACCACCACAACCGTATTAATCGGGTCCGGCGCCTCACTTGGCACGCTAACAACGACCTTATCCTCATCTTCACGTCTAACGGATAGTTTAGCACGTTTCTTGTCAGCCAGCAGGTATGCTTTTTTTACCTTGTTTTTCAGGCCTGTTACTTCCAGTTTGCTGTTTGTCGGCCAGTCGAATACATGAAGATACAGCTTACCGGGCTTTGCAGTACATCGTCCCCAGGGTACCTTGCCGAGCGGACTGGCTGTCGTTCCGTAAATGCTTTCGTTGTTTACCTTCATCCACTCGCCCATGGCTTTCAGGCGTTCAACACTTGGGCCGGGGATAAGACCTTCGGCCGTAGGGCCTACGTTCAGCAGGAAGTTGCCGCCTTTGCTGGCGATGTCCGCCAGTTTGTGGAGCAGGTCCTCGGTCGATTTCCAGTTGTGGTCATAGGATTTATAACCCCAGGTGTCGTTCATTGTCATGCAGGATTCCCAGTCAACACCCGGCAGACCCGTTGCTGGAATCTGCTGTTCGGGAGTGCCGAAGTCCCCGGCGTATTCGCTGCTCTTACTCAGGCCTTCCATCCCTTTACGTCCTTTGCCAACGCGGTTGTTAATAATGATGTTTGGCTGAAGCTCTCGAACATAATTATACAGGTCCTTACCCATCGGCTCGGTCCAGTCCTTTATCCATTCACCATCGAACCACAACACGCCAAGGGGGCCGTAGTTTCTTATCAGCTCCTTCAACTGCGGCTTCATATAAGTTTCTACGTAACGGGCAAAATTGGGATTCGACTTTTTCCCGTCGTTATAGTTCGGATAGAAAGGCCGCTGAGCATCGGGATGATGCCAGTCCATTATCGAGTGGTAGAAGCAAAGTTTAATGCCCTGTTTCTTGCACGCTTTAGACAACTCTTTGAGTATATCACGCTTGAACGGCGTAGCGTCTATGATGTCGTAGTCCGTTACCTTTGAATCCCACAGACAGAAACCGTCGTGATGCTTGGATGTGATGACGATATATTTCATCCCTGCATTCTTGGCGATTCGCACCCACTCATCAGCGTTGAACTTGACCGGATTAAACTTCTTTGTAAGCGGTTCATATTCCGAGACGG
>CAYTND010000509.1:0-1773 GCA_964438965.1 uncultured Pirellulales bacterium | reverse complement strand
TATCCATGAAAAGCATTATCAAGTTCTTCCTTAATCAATTTTACCTCGTTGGCACGCAGATAGGCAACAAATACTTCGCGGTTTTGAGTATCTGCAAAGTGTTCCGGTAAAAGGCCCTGGCCGTGGGCTTTAAGCTCAGGATGCTGCAGCAGCAAAGACAGGCAATATTCCTCAATGAGATTGGAGATGGCAGGACGCAAAGCATCGGCGATAGCCGCTTGCTTTATGTGTCTAGCTTTACGCTCAGGCTTGATCCGGCTCAGGGCTGCTTCCAGGGTATCATCACTAACCTTGACCAGACGAGCCAGCTTCTGCAAATAATGCTCCCGGCGGATGGCGTCTTTTATCTCGGCGATGATAGGCAGGAGCTTGCCCACGGCTGAAGACTTGCCCTCGGCTGTAGTCAGGTCAAGTCTGGAAGCGATCGTGTCAATGGTGTAGTCGACTACCGGTATAGCCTCTTCCAGCAGAGTTTGCCATTTTTGGGGGTCTGCCTTAATAACATCATCTGGGTCTTTGCCTGCGGGAAGGACAAGAACTTTCACCTCAACATCAGGGATACCGGCATAGGCAACTATCCGCTGGTACTTCTGGTCCTGCTGCACTTGAGATTCGTCCAAGAGCGGAGCCGGTCGATTGGGGTCACGACCTTGAACACTTACCACATCTCTATATAGGACTTCTGTTGATGTTCGTTCCACCCGCAGCATAGCCTCTATGCCGGCAGCATCAGCATCAAGGGCGAAAATCATTGTTTTGGCCAGCCTCTTTATAGTGTTAATTTGCTTCTCGGTAACCGATGTCCCCATAGGAGCAACTACGTTGGTGAACCCGTTTTGGTGGGCAATAATAACATCCATATACCCCTCTACAATCACTGACTGGCCCTGCTGTCTGATAGCCTGGTGAGCCAGGTTGATGGCATATAAACTGCTGCTCTTATCAAAGATTGGGCTCTGCGGAGAATTAAGGTATTTAGGCTGGGAATCATCAAGTGCCCTTGCTCCGAAGCCCACAGTATGGCCTTTGATGTCTGATATGGGAAACATTAGCCGGTTCCGGAACCGGTCATGCCTTTTACCCTGCTCTGTTTCTAAGACTAAACCAGATTCTAGCAGCTCGCTCTCAGTATAGCCACTTTCCAGCAGGTATTGATCGAGGGCTTCCCAGCTATTTGGGCTGAAGCCAAGCTGAAAGTTAGCGATAGTCTCAGGTGAAAGACCACGGCTGGCCGCATAGTCCCGCGCCTTTTCTCCGGCCGGTGAGCCTAAGAGCAACTTGTGGAAATACTGGGCAGCCGCCTGGTTTGCCTGGTACAGCCTTTCTTTCTTTCCCCCGTCCGCTTCAATTTTGGTGGGGAGGGTGACTCCTGCCCTTTGGGCGAGAAGACGCAGCGCATCTCCAAAACCGATACCCTGTTTTTTCATAATAAAGGAAAACACATCACCGCCGGTGCTGCAAGCGCCGAAGCAGTGCCAGGTCTGCTGGTCAGGATAGACAAAGAAGGAGGGGTGCTTTTCGCTGTGGAAGGGACACAGGCCGCGGAAGTTCCGCCCTGATTTGGTCAAAGGGGCGAATTCACCAACAAAATCTACAATGTCAGTTCTTTGTTTTACCTCGTCGATAACGCTCATCTTAAGCTGGTGACCTCTCCCCCTTTATCCCCCTCTCCTTCAAAGGAGAGGGGGATATGAATTTATAAGAGAGGCAAAGCCTCTCTTTGACTCTCCTTATAGTATACACTCCTTCAAACTGCCTCCAACAAATGAGGTC
>CAYTND010000508.1:0-1773 GCA_964438965.1 uncultured Pirellulales bacterium | reverse complement strand
GATTGACGGCAATGGTGCCAGTGGTACATTGTACTTTGACGATATCAGGCGGTATTCTTATAGCCGTCAGTTGCTCGTGCCGCTCGAGCCCAACAGCGTTGGTCTGGCTGCACACTATAAACTTGACCAGGACGCCACCGACAGCTCCGGCAACAATAACCATGGCACCCTGGTTGGTGACCCGCAATGGACAGCTGGGAAGATAGGCGGTGCGCTGGACTTTGACGGTAACGATTATGTGGACTTAGGCAATCAGAGCCTGCTTGACTTCGGGACGGGCAGTTGGTCTATCTCGGCGTGGATAAAGATGCCGGCCACAACTGACAATAGGGACATTTTCGCCAAGGGAGGAGACAACAGTGGTGGAATACGTTACATGTTAGGTGTGAGCGAAACTGCCGATCACAAAGCTTGCCTGACCCTGGATGACAATTCCACAAAGGTACAAAGTACGAGCTCGGTCACAGTTGATGATGACCAGTGGCACCATATCGTCGGGATAAGAGACGGAGATAGCCTGCGTTTATATGTCGATGGTGTTTTAGATGGAACCAATACCCTTCCTGCTGGCTACGACATCTCCGGGACATCACAAGCCGGTGCGTATATCGGAGCCGGGTGGAGGTACGACACCAGCGTGGTGATCAAGCATTTCATCGGCGTGATAGACGATGTGCACGTTTACGACTATGCTCTGTCGCATGTTGAGGTTGCGTGGCTTTCCGGCATGACTTTGCCGTTTGACGAGCCGTTTTGACATGAATGAAGACGGTATAGATTAGTGGCTTGAAGAGCAACTTAAGGATTTGTACTATTTCGGGGCTTATATCGAATGATTCGGTATAAGCCCCCCTTTTATAATGATAATTGATTATTTTGAGGATTGCCTTGCCCCTTCGGCCCTTCGGCTACGCTCAGGGCAAGCTTTTTTTCGCTCAGGGCAAGCTTACCGGCGACGGCTAAACAGGTAAACCCGCCGCGGCGGGTAAACCCTAAATATTTTTATGGTGTTCGTTCTTGCCTGCCGGCGAGCAGGGTCCACCTTACGCGGATTCCAGCTTTTTTCTTTTCTGTGCCTGTTTTCTGTGTTAGACTATCTGTACTTTTGTTAAGGAAAGAATTCCACAGAAAGGATGCATCTATAAATCAGCCGAATGCACAAACTTATAACCCGGATTCCCGCCCTGCACCTGCAGGTATCCATTGTGGAGCGGCGGCCGTCCACAAGAAACTAAATCCGCCGCGGCGGATAAACGTGGCGGGGATGAGATTTCATTTCATCGGGGCAGGTGGTATCGGGATGAGCGGTCTGGCGCAGCTTCTGATTAAAAATAAGGCGATTGTGGCCGGGTCTGACCAAACCCCAAGCGATGTTATCGACGGACTTCGCCAAACGGGGGCTGATATAAAAATCGGCCACCGGGCCAGGAACCTCGGTCTGGGAACCCTGCCTGCCGGCAGGCAGGGAATAACGGTCATTATCTCGGCGGCGATAAAAGAAAATAATCCGGAACTGAAATTAGCACGGGAGCGAGGATACAAAATCTATAAATACGCTCAAATGTTAGGGGAGTTAATGGACTGCTATGAGGGAATCGCGGTAAGCGGGACCCACGGCAAAAGCACAACGAGCGGATGGCTTATCTATGTGCTCAAACAAGCCGGCCTCGAACCAAACTTTATCATCGGGGCCAGAGTTAGTCAACTGGGCAGTTCTTCGGGCGTGGCAGACAGTAAATATTTCGTGGCGGAGGCCTGCGAATACGATAGAAG
>CAYTND010000507.1:0-1774 GCA_964438965.1 uncultured Pirellulales bacterium | reverse complement strand
ATCGAATGTTCAAAATCCGAATTTTCAAAACAAAAACGCTTACGGAAGCTGAAAGCCTGTTTTGAATTTTGGTAATTTGGATTTCGAGTTTGTTTCGGATTTCGAATTTAACATAATTAACATAACTTTTTATGTAACAAGACCTTATCAGCAACGAATAAATCTAAATAGCGTTGTAGTCTTAAGAAGAGTTCGATATGACAATGAGCAAAGGACAGGTCGAGGCTGACATTAGTGAAGCCCTGATCAAGTTTGAGAAAGAATATATGGGGCGAGGCCCCGAGGAGACTAAGACTTATATCATTGATGATATAATATTAATTCGGCTTAAACGTGTTCTAACTCCTGCAGAGCAGCAGCTTGCCGGAACGAGTAATGAGACCACAGGGCGGACCCTAATCAAGCGGGTTAGGACTGAACTGCTCGAAAAGGCCCGTCCACTTTTGGAGCAGATAATAATAGACCTCACTGGAAAACGGGTAAAAAGTCTTCACACAGACATTAGCACCATTACCGGAGAGCGCGTTATTATCTTAACTCTGGAGAGCCCGGTCGTATTTGCTGATTGATAATAGAAGTTAAATCACATAAAAATTTCTCTTGACAACCTTAAGCTTTTATAAGAAAATTTTTCTAAAATACGAAAAGGCAGATTGACAGGGGGTAGCTTTTGCTGCCTGCTGGAGAATAGGCCGGTAAATAGCGAATATATCGAAAGCTATTGCCGGTTTTCTTTTTGCCTGAAAAACTGTTGAAGTACGTTGTTCGCGGTCCTTCTATGGATGGCGGAACAAGATACAGGCCAGCAGCCACATGGTTGGGTGCTGGCTTTCTTATTGGTCGAGACTGGCGGTACTGCTGAGAAGGTACACGGGACAAAAGTATGGATCGGATTATTAGAGACTTTATGCGCAGAGGCGTGGTTACGTGCGGAGTCGATGCGAATGCGGCCGAAGTTGCAAGAATAATGCTCGACAATGATGTTTCGGCTCTTGTCGTGATAGATGAACGTTTGAACGCTTGCGGAGTCATCTCAAAGACGGATTTGATTGGGTATTACGGCAGGGACATGTCACTGATTACCGCCGAAGACATCATGACCTCTGAGATACTGACTGTTTCACCGGACACCCTGGTCCACGAAGCCGTTCAACTGATGTTGGAGCGTCGGGTTCACCAGTTAGTAATTGTTACGAAGGGAGGCGCTCATCGCCGGCCTGTGGCCATATTCACAACCGGAGATGCAGTTGCCTTGATGGCAGGGAAGTTGGGTCCACAATCTGAGGCCCAGATACGTTGTAGCGAGTGTCTTCGTAGGCTTCTGTCCATTGGTCCGGGCGACGATACTTAGAATTTGAAGAGAAAAGGAAAAATTACAAGAGTTGATTGATAAAGCTGTGGATAGAGTTATCAAATACCGTATGCGCATAGTGCATTAGAGGTGTTCTTATGGCAGAAAAGAATTTGAAACTAATAGATGTCGAAAGACCGAATCTGTATCGGGACCTTTTTCCATATTCGGAATTTCCAAGAGTAAAATTCGATGGGGTCGTTGTACCCTGCGATGTACCTGAGAATATATGGATAACGGATACGACATTTCGTGATGGTCAGCAGGCACGTCCTCCCTACACGCCGGAACAAATCCTGCGAATATACGATTTACTGCACGAGATAGACGGGGGTACCGGTCTTATTCGTCAGTGCGAGTTCTTCCTTTATTCGGAAAAAGACCGCAGAGCAGTAGAGCTTTGCCAGGAGCGAGGCTACGAGT
>CAYTND010000506.1:0-1781 GCA_964438965.1 uncultured Pirellulales bacterium | reverse complement strand
TGCTAAGCCACATATCCGTCTCTACTGTCGAGTGCAGGTCATTAACATCCAGTCCTGAGCCGTTGATGGTATTTTCAGGGCCCATACCTTCCTGGCTCGTGCTGGAAGCTGTGGCGGTTACATTCTCGACGGGATAAGCAATTGGCTCGGTCGTAAAACTCCAGACTCTGCCTTCGTGTACCGTATAGTCAGGTGGGCCATTGACCTCATCGACGCGCCAGTAGTAAGTCGTGTTGAAATCAAGGCGTTGGCCAGGAGCATAGCTGTTGGCATCCTGGGTGATGCCGCCAATGCTGTCGTTGACGTCGTTGAAGTTTTCACTGAGGTAAACTTTGTGCCCATTGGTTGGGGGCGCGTAAGCTCCGGGCTTCCAGCTAAGCACTACGTCACGAGGCACATCGACCACCCCCTTGGCCGGAGATGGGCCGTAAGCAAACGCTGGAGGCGGACCAGACGCAATAGGCGCGGCATCCTTTATCCAAAAAGCGCCTACTATAGTCCCGTGGTTTTCGTTAGGCGAACTGTCATAGGCCGTCGTTCCTTCTCCCTCATTGAATTTCCAGTAACCAACTAATCCTTCTTCATAGCCTTTGAGTTCTTGGTTCATGCCTTCCTGGATTTCTGCCTCGGTGCGGGCATAGTTCCAGACGCGAAAATCGTTCAAAAGAACATTGGCCCCTATGCCTATGCGAAGAACAGGGTCCTGCGTAGCGTCGGTAAGGTTGCCGGCATTTCTCACTGCCCCTTGCACCCCATCTTGATATATTATCTGCTCTCCATTCAAAGCAGTAAGCACAATTGCTATATGTGTCCACTCGTTTACTGGAACTCCTTCATAAGTGTCTATTGTTGACTGACCAGTCCCGGTGCTGTGATCGAAATGCACTCCGGGGTCATTTGGGCGGAGCGCTAAGAGTGGTCCTCTCCCCGAAGAAGAATTTCCCGGACCTTTACAGAAAACGTTTCTCCAGCTACCTGTTGGTCCTTCCAGGTCTTTCATCCAGAACTCGTAAGTGTAGCTACTCAATCGAAGAATGTCTTTATCATCATCAATTGTTACCGTCCCTCCATTAACTTCCAACGCATATCTGTCCACGGCATAAGCGGCAGGCATCGCCGTGAGCAGGTAACACGCAACCGACAGAAACACAGCCAACACAAAATCCCTGAACAAACTTACTTTCCTTGCTGAACGAATAGAGTAAGTTTTGCACATCTCCAAATTTAACACATTCACCATAGAAGCCAAATAAATCAATTTCTTAGACATAATAGTCCTCCTTCACCCCGTTCCGTCTTCGACGGGCGGGGTTCAAAAAAAGTTAAAATAATTAGGGATTATGTTTTGGCTACACACCAAAATCCCGACTTATCGGGATTGTTTTCAAACAACTAACAATTCTTGCGCTCACTACATTTTACCTATATCCTCCCAGGGTTATTTTTAACGACTTAAAAGCACCTCCTTCCTTCAAAAGCCCAATATGAGCGGTTAATTGAAATGTAAAATATTTTCGCTGCGAGGCACAAAGTTTCCACTACAACTTCGTATCCCACATACTAATTCCTCCTCTATTCGGAAAACTACTAAGATTTCGCGTGATAGTTTCCGAATAATTCAAAAACTCCACCAACACTTAGTTTATTTATACTATATTAGCAATCTTGCCGTCAAGTTAAAAATCAATGTTTCAATGTTTTTTAAGAAAATCATACGGGCCTTTTTCAATAAGTTTGTGCAAAAGGGAGTAACATATTTACCTGTGCTCTTGCAACTATTA
>CAYTND010000505.1:0-1785 GCA_964438965.1 uncultured Pirellulales bacterium | reverse complement strand
GGCAATAGATGATTTAGCTTCATTGAGCATTGAATGTCTGTCTTGACTTCGTATTTTCTCGCGTTGCCATTCCTTACACCGCAGCCGGGCAATCCCGACAACCCATCTTCCAAACAGTCCCGGCTCACGTAAGTGTTCTAATTTCTCATACGCCCGCATAAATACGTCCTGTGCAAGGTCCTGGGCGTCGGCAAGATTGCCGGTCATATCGTAACAGGACAGCCCGAACCAGTGGCGCGTAACGGTCGTACAGTTTCTCGTAGGCTGCTTTGTCGCCGGCAAAGACAGCCCGAATCAGCGTTTTATCACTTGGCGTTGTCAACTCGGGGCCTTCAAGTCTTAACGTACTCTATAAACATAGTGACCGGGCAGGGCGATTTGTCCACCGGAATCTTGAAGTTTTACACATTACGCAAATTATTGGTGCAAATTGATACCAGATGAAAATGCAGAATGGCCTTTATCTCCTGTCATTATCAATCTTTCACGTGGTGTTATGACAGGTTATCGTCAGGCTGAGTTTTCCAGCTTATGGGAGGTTTTCGCGGTCGGCCAGGTCTTGGTGTCTGCCAGAGGCCTTTTTGTTGATTTTCAGGTGCCTCAGGCTAATAAGGTTGACTTTCACGCCGTCCAGTATATCCGCTATTCGTTCAGCGTAACATTCATTGAAATTGACACCGGAAATCGTTGTGGCAAGTTCTATCCTGACAGGAGGTACGCCCAGGCGGATTATTTGCCATTCTTTGAGGAAAAGCTCCGGCGATAATTCGGGAAGGTCGAAGCCAAACTCTTTTAGGACAGCAACTATCCTCTCGGCGTTGGCTGGTTGCAGGGCAATCCAAATATCCATATCGACGGTGGCCCGTGGATAACCGTGGTAACTAACCGCATATCCACCGATAAGCAAATACTCAACTTGATGAGCGTTGAGTAACTTCAAAAACTCTTTGAAGTCGGGTGGCAGATGGATCGTAGCCATAGATAATTTGCCGCATCAACTCAACGGCTTCCAGACGTTCGTAAGGTGTCTTGGAAAGCCAATATGATTTCTCATCTGACTTCTCGAAAAGCGAACCTACTGTAAAGGCAGTTCTTTGTAGCTTTGGAAGACTTAGATTGCCCATACAGCAATTATACCAGAAAAAGACGGGGGTGTAAACAAAATTTCTTGTCCGTAATTCTCCCCGATCTTTATGACAATTATAGAATGGCCATAAATTGACATCGGCAAAAAAATAGAGTACAAAAGGTACGGATAAATACGAGTTGTAAGGCATAATTTATGAACATAATCGCTGTAGATATCGGCAATACCAATATTGATATCGGGCTTTTTCTCGATGACAAAGAGCAATTTATTAAATCCATCCCCGGCCTATCCCGAGCAAAACTGATAAACTGTTTGAAGTCCACCTGGGGTAAAATTCCCATTGCTGAAAGCTCGAAAGAAAAAAAACGCGATGGTGTAATCGTCGTCAGCAGTGTAAAACCGGACTGGACCAGATTAATCCAGCAAATAGCAAAGGGCGAACTCGGCGAAAAGGTCTATATCATAGGCAAAGACATACCACTGCCAATAAGTCTCTGGGTGGATGAGCCGGGCAAAGTCGGCACCGACAGGGTGGTCTCGGCGGCAGCGGCGTATGATGTCGTCGAGGATGCGGTAGTAGTAGCGGACTTCGGCACCGCTGTAACGATTGACCTGATTGACGAAAAGGGGATTTTTCTTGGCGGTGTTATCTGCCCGGGCTTTGGAATCAGCACAAAGGCCCTGAAAGAAAACAC
>CAYTND010000504.1:0-1789 GCA_964438965.1 uncultured Pirellulales bacterium | reverse complement strand
AGCCGAAAGACAGCAGATTGCGGCGAAGTTTCGCAGCCAGGGTGAAGGCGAAGCTATGGAGAGCGAGGGACGAAAGGAAAAAGAGGAAAAGCGTATCCTCTCGGAAGCGTATAACAAGGCCGAGGTGATCATGGGCAAGGCCGACGCCGAGGCGATCAAGATTTATGCCGAGGCCTATTCGAAGGATCCGGAGTTTTATTCGTTTCTGGAGACGCTCAAGAGCTATGAGAAGAATCTTGGCAAGGGCACTGTGGTTATACTTTCAAGTGACAGCGACTATTTGCAGTACTTGAAGTCATGGGGGGAAGAGACGAAGAATTGATTGCTTTGCACGGGAGGAGGACAATGAGAGTTCATCGTGACGGATGGTCGAGAAGGTTTGGGAGAAGTGGGGGTTTTTTGTTTTGCGTTATGGGGGCGATGTTTGTACTGTCGCTAAAGGCGGATGCGGGAATAAAGAAGTACATTAAAATGCAAGGCGAGGAAGAGGCTGTAAAGGTCAGGGCACAGACCGACAAAGATAAGACAATCCTGCTCGCGGATAGTTACATGCTGGCCGAGAAAACAAAAGGTGAAGATGACGCCGAGGCCCTCAAAATATATGCCCAGGCCTATGAGAAGGACCCTGAGTTTTACTCATTTGTCCGGACTTTGGAAGCTTACGAGAATTCGCTTGGCAAAGGTACGACCATTGTTTTGCCTATCGATTCGGAGTTTTTTCAGTATTTTAGCCCGCCGAAAAAAGAGTAGATTTTGACCGTTCATTTCCCAGAGAATCCCGTTTTGCATCCTGCCTCGGAACGGGAACCTCTTTCTACAACCGCCATATCGGTTTCACAGACAAAGTGCCAATTTGACAGCCCGAACAGGCCAATGATATGCCCGATAAGCCCATTAACCGTTGTTTTTAGGCCATTATCGCCGCTCCAGAATCTGGCACGGCGTTTGCTTATTAGATTAATGGACGTTTGAAAAGTTAAGATAAATTGAAAAAGAGTGATTGAGAAGAAAATGAAAGGAGGTGTTACTATGACACTGGTACATCTTAACAAAAGACACAGAGGCGATTTAGCAGGACTCCATGGCGAAATGGACGATTTGTTTGACAGCTTCTTCAGGGGGCTGGATAGGCCGTTTCACGGATACAAAGCCTGGCCCGTAATCGATGTCGCTGAGGAAGAAGATGCGATTATTGTAAGGGCTGAGGTCCCGGGCTGCAAAGCTGAAGATATTAACATCTCCGTCTATGGCAATACATTAACCATCAGCGGAGAAAAGAAGCTGTCCGAAGAGAAAAAGGAAAAAGGCTACTACTATGTTGAAAGCACCTATGGCAGCTTCAGGCGAGAGGTAACTTTGCCCACCGATGTTGACCAGGCCAAGATTGATGCAGTTTGCAAAGATGGCGTACTGTCCATAACGCTGCCAAAAGCAGAAAAGGCCAAGACCTTCAAAGTCAAGGTTAAAGGATGATACAGCCGAATTGCCCCGAATACTAAAGTATTGAACAGATAATTGAGCTTGTACGTTGTTCAGTGGTAATGGTTCCTGTTATGTAATCCAGCACCAATTGTGCTAAGGCTCACGCCTAATTGGTGCGGGACAAAACAGGAACCATTTTATTGCGCTTTGCGTTATTGGATTGTTACATCGCGAAAAAACGGTCGATGCGGCCGGCCAAATCGGTTAGATGAGCTTCATCACCACCTCTCAGCTCAGTGGTCAGAAATCCGTCGTAGCCGATTTCATCCAATGCCCGGCGTACCTGGGGCCAGTTCACGTCTCCATC
>CAYTND010000503.1:0-1793 GCA_964438965.1 uncultured Pirellulales bacterium | reverse complement strand
GGCCTGGTTCAATGGGGGGTAACAGATGAGCTGAGATAGAGAGGATAAAACCACCGACTCCTGACGATGAGAAGAGTAGAACACTTTTCCCGAAATCGAAAGGAGTCGATATGGTTACCCAACTCATCGGCACATCGACATCAGAATCTCAAATTTTTTCTAGGCGACTGAGCGTAGCTGGGGTCCTCGGATCAGCCCAACGGCGAGAACTCTCAACACAAATTCTGGCTAGAAGGGCCTCCGTCTGCCAGATCGCCCGGCAGAACCAGGTCAGTCGAAAGTTCCTTTACCAGCAGGCGTCCAAGGCCTCCCAAGCTCTGGAAAAGGCCTTTGCCCCTAAGGTCCCCGACAACAATGTCCTCTTTGACTTTTCGCTTACCAAGCAGCGGATTCGCCAATTCGTATTGGCTCAAGTCCTGATCGGACATACTTCCTTTCGAGGTGTGCTGGAGATACTTGAGGCTGTCTTTGACTATCACGGCCTGAGCATAGGCTCTGTTCATAACATTGTGCGGGAGGCTGTAAACAAGGCCCGTCAAGTAAACGATGGGCAGGATCTAAGGCCAATTGGCGTCGGCGCCCATGACGAGATTTACCAGGCCGGCCAGCCCGTTGTTGTGGGTATGGATGTTGAATCGACCTATTGTTATCTGCTGTCTGCCGAAGAGCATTGCGATGAGACCACCTGGGGTGTGCGTCTTCTAGACCTTACTGATCAAGGGCTGAGGCTGGATTACACCATTGCTGACGGCGGGTCCGGCCTTCGTGCCGGTCAGGTTGCTGCCTGGGGTGAGTTGCCCTGCCATGGCGATATCTTCCATGCTCAGTGTGAACTTGAAAAGGTCGCTTTTTTCCTCAAACGCCGGGCCTCTGCCTGCACCGCCGCCCGAGTCAAGATCGAACGGAAAATGGATCCCACCAAAAAGTACAATGGCGGACGTAGCCTATGCCGGCGCCTGCCAGCGGCTCGCAAGACAGAAATTCAAGCCCTGGAGCTGGCTGAGGATATTCGGGCCCTGGCCGACTGGATGAAAAACGATGTCCTCTCCCTGGCCGGTCCGGATTTGGATTCTCGCCGTGAATTATTTGACTTCATCGTCGAGGAGCTTCACCGGCGAGAAGAGCTGTGTCCTCATCGCCTAAAGCCGGTGCGAGGCATGCTCCAGCGGCATCGAGATAACCTCTTGGCCTTCGCCGGTGTTTTGGAGGAGCGATTCGCCGAGCTGGCATTGTCCTTCGACATTCCGGCGGAGCTTGTCCAGGGCCTCTGTGAACTACAGGGTATAGACCAGAAGTATCCGGCCTACTGGCAGCGGGAAGCCCAACTGCGAGAGAAATTGCGGGAACGGTTTTATGCCCTTGAAAGGGCCGTTCAACAAATCATGGCCGAAACGCCTCGTGCTAGTTCGATAGTAGAGAACCTCAACAGCCGCCTGCGGAACTACTTTTTCCTGCGCCGGCATATTGGCAACGAATATCTCGACTTGTTGCGATTTTTCCTCAATCACCGTCGATACCTTCGAAGCGATCGGCCCGAACGCATTGGCAAGAGCCCTGCCGAATTGCTGAACGGCAAATCCCACCCTCACTGGCTGGAGCTTCTTGGCTACCAACGCTTCTGTCAGAACTGAATTGGCTTTAGGTTCCAATCCACCAGCCGAAATCACCACCGCCTTTGCAACGGGGAGCTACCCCGTATCGAAACTGTTACCCTAAAACGCCCCTTTTTGAACCAGGCCGTGTTTTTTCGGTCAGAACCCTGTCGAAGGGGTCGAAAAGCCGCGTTTGTTGTG
>CAYTND010000502.1:0-1796 GCA_964438965.1 uncultured Pirellulales bacterium | reverse complement strand
ATGGTCAGCAGGCTTGTGCGCGTCCATACCTTACACGCTGGAGTTCAGGAAAAGCGATGCCAGCCATGCGGTCCGCTGGTTTGTCAGATGAACTGAGAGATTTGCAATGCATAATACTCAACTTGACTGACTTTTTGAGGGGATTTTAGACGGACATGAACAATTTGTCAACAAAAAGAGGCAATCTCATCGATAAGAGCTTTATCACAACAACTTATCGAGAGGAGATTGCCCTCATGTTCAAAATCGTCCGTTTCCCCAAAAAACTCGAGTCTTTTTTCGATTCTCTCAAAGATCAGTTCCACTGGGACCATTTCCAGTACTTCCGCACCCTGGTCCTGTTGATGACTATTTCCTGGGGGCGAAAGAACATTGCCGCCCTCTATCGGCATCTCGACAGCCGAAACCAGCCCCACCGCAGCCGATTCAACAACTTCCTCAATGTCGGCCGATGGCAGCCCCAGATTGTTTTGCAAATGAAAGCCTCCGAAATGCTGGCTGGCTTGGCACCCGGCCCGGCTACGGCGAAGCGCTTCGCCGAGACGAGCAAAGGCCAGCTAATCGAACTGATTATTGACGACTCCAAAAAGCAAAAACGGGGCAAAACCATGGAGGCGGTCAACTGGATGCATGATCCGCTCTCGGGCCGGAAGATCAAGGGCCATCAATATGTCACCGCTACCATCCGATTCGCCGGCCATACTATTCCCTTCGGGATTCGGCTCTACATCAAGAAGGAAGATTGTCGCTCTCTTAGTCGCCGGTTCAAGAAGACTACTCAACTAGCTGCTGAATTGATCAGCGAATTCCAACCGCCCGAAGGTCTGCGAGTTTTGGTTCTGTTCGACAGTTACTATCTTTGTCCGCGGGTGGTCAAAGCCTGCCGGAAAAAGGGTTTTCACTTTGTCTCCACGCTCAAGAGCAACCGCAATCTTTACAAGAACGGACGAAAGCTCAAAGCCGGCGCCTATGGCCATGGTCTCTGGCGGCGGCGGGCAAAGAAGAGCTACCGCATTAGTAAGACCAAGGGTTACGTCAAGTACAGATACGTAGATGCCGGTTGGCTGGAGGTCAGCGATTTGGGAAAACTGCACGTTATCTTCTCTCGCAAGAACAAAGACCCAAAGGTTCTAGGCTTGGTGAGCGATGATCCGAAACTTTCGGCTAGGCAGATGATCCAAACTTACGATGATCGCTGGAGTATTGAAGTTTTCTTTAAGGACGGCAAGCAGCTCTTGGGGCTGGGCCAATACCAGAACGTCTCCTACGAGGCCGCAGTTACACACCTGCATCTGGTGTGCTTCGCCTATGCCCTCCTGACCCACGTCGCCATTACCGGCGAAGGTGCAAAAGGCAAAGGCAAGCCTGCTGCGCGGCTGTCCACTGTAGATCTTCAAAACGAGGTCCGTCGTATGGTTTGGGATGATCTGAGCAAGCATCTGAAGCAATTTTCTAGTGGAACGCAAATTATCAAAGAGCTGGAGCGACTGCTCATGGCCGCATAAAAATCAGTCAAAAAAAGTCAGTCAAGTTGAGTATATTGGAGAGTCATCTGTCCGATACCACGGTAGGATTCAAGGGCCTTGAGGATATCATCAGCCTCATCAGCGTTTGGTACTAACGGCTTATCACAATAGATGTGCTTGTTCGTGGCTATAGCGGCCAGCAACTGCTCCTTGTGCAGGTGGTTGGGTGTGCAGATATGAATGATCTGAACATCATCTCGATTAATAAGCTCTCGGTAATCAGTAGTAGCACAGCTGAGGACTTCTCCGGCCAGGGCCTTGCTTGCAGTC
>CAYTND010000501.1:0-1807 GCA_964438965.1 uncultured Pirellulales bacterium | reverse complement strand
CCAGATGGCCAGGTTGTTTTCTTCGCCGATGGACACCTGGCTGGCGTGAAGGACACCCCTGGCGCCGTTGTTAAAACGTAGCAGAATGTTGCCGTCGTCATCCAGCCGACGGCCCTTGACAAAAATCGTCAGGTCAGCACAAAGCTGTGTAATTTTCAGGCCCGTAATATATTCCGAGAGATTCTCTGCGTGCGTCCCGATGTCACCCATACAGCCTGCGCCGCCGCTTTGCTTCGGGTCGGTCCGCCAGGCGGCCTGCATCTGGCCTGTTCTCTCCAGTGGGGTCGATAACCAGCCCTGCGGATACTGCACTACTATCTTGCGAATCTTACCTAATTCGCCTTTTCGCACCATGTCCCGGGCCAATTTGACCATCGGATAACCGGTGTAATTGTGCATCAGGCCGAATACCCTGCGGGATTTCTTAACGAGCTTTCGCAGTGCTTTTGCCTCTTTAGCGTTGAGCGTCATTGGTTTTTCACACATCACGTGGAAGCCCGCATTGAGAAAGTCTCTGGCGATAGGAAAATGCCAGTTATTCGGCGTGGTAATCGAGACAAAATCTATCCTCTCACCTTCCGGCAATTTAAGCTCACCGGCGATCATTTGTTCGTAAGTGCCATATACCCGTTTGCGGTCGAGCAGAAGCTCGCGTCCCATCTGTTTGGACTTGCGCGGGTTGATATCGAACGCACCGGCCACCAGCTCGATGCCGCCGTCCAAACGAGACGCCCTGCGATGCACCTCACCTATAAACGCTCCCGGCCCACCACCAACCATACCCATCTTCAATTTTCGGTCGAGTTTCATATCTGCTCCTTTCAGTACAATATCGAAATGACATCCTGTGTTTTGAGATACTATTTTTAGCGGTTCACAAATATATTATTTTGTTCAAAAAGTACTGCCTCCTGTAAAAACGTCTTTTCAAGATTATAGAGATTCAGGTCAACAAAGCAACCCGAAAAGACATCCTTTTTGGTTACAGAAATTTAGACTAACAGAAATGGTAAATATAACCTAAACCTCCCCATTCCGCAAGGCCTCGTACAAAAAGAAATCAAGACAAAAGAACCGCGCCCCTCTGCTGAGAAAATCGGTTGGTTCGAGAATATAGCAAAGTTAGGGTTGACAATAATTGAACGTAAGTTATAAATCTTCTATTATGAACCATTGGTAAATTTCAACTGCAACCGAATATTGCGACGGGGAAAAATATGAAAACCGATATTAGCCCGGTATCTGTTGATTTGTACTTTATTCCGGTAGAGACAAGGGTCCCGCTGAAGTTTGGCCCTGAAACATTAACTTCTGTTATATGTGCGCGTGCCTGCGTAACGGTAACGAACAGTCAGGGGCAAAGGGCACAGGGTTGGGGTGAAACTCCGCTGAGCGTCCAATGGGCCTGGCCCAGCAGCTTGGGGTATCAGGAAAGATGTGATGCGATGCAGCTTTTCTGCTCCGCCCCAGGCGGACTTGCCGAGGCCTGGGTACAGTTCGACCGGCAGGGTCATCCGATTGAATTGGGAAGCGATTTTATTAAATCAATATTGCCCGGCCTTCTGAACCGCCTCAACGACCAACGAGGCAAACAGACAGAGCCGATGCCCCATCTGGCGGCTTTGGTCTGCTGTTCGGTTTTTGATGTTGCCCTGCACGATGCGTATGGTCAGCTTCTTGGGCGGGATGTGTACTCGACTTACAACGCCGAATTTATGAACACTGATTTGTCCGCTTTCCTTAAACCCGCTGAGGGAGTCGATTTCTCGTTTGAGAGCAAATATCCTGCTGATTTTTTCGCTCATCC
>CAYTND010000500.1:0-1823 GCA_964438965.1 uncultured Pirellulales bacterium | reverse complement strand
CTCATCGCCGGCCTTGCTGAAATCGCTGTCTTTATGCTCGGTAAGCTCAACGCGCCAGTCCTCGCTTATGAAAACCAGGCACTTGCCGGTAAAAACCGCCGTCGGAAAATAATCACACAATAGCTTTAGAGTTTCCATCTGTAACGTTTTGTATTCTTCCTGTAGCACGTAATTCTCTGTAACACATGATTTGCACAGTCGTCATTGCAAGGCCTTTTTAAAGGCCGCGGCAATCTCACCTGTAGGGTGGGGCTTGCCCCACCATTTACCTAATTACGATTATACATATTTCTGAGATAACTATATTACCAGAGATAATGCCGAATGCACTATTTTATTTGACGAATAACTCGAATATTCCGGCGGGAGTAATTATTGAGCTTTGTGTTACTAACGAAATACCTCGTCTGGGGCTCCACAGTCTTTCGCCACTTGATTGTACCGTTTCCACGAGCTATGCAAATCGTCTCCAGGTTCTTACCGGAACGAGCCGTGATGAAGATGCGAGCTCCCCAGATACACGGTGACGAGTGTCCTTTCGTGTTCTAAAAGCCTTTACTTTAACCAGGGGATATCTGCTTTAGTGTAACCCTGTCGTATCCACTCGCGATGCCATTTCAAGTCCCACAAATTATATAGGGGTATTTTTCGAACCGAACCGTCCAAAAAACAGCTGTTTATTGTTCCACTGTGTCGGTCGATGCAGAACCGCCATATTTGACGGCCGCCTGCATCTACCGGGATGTCGGAAAAAAAAATCAAAGGCTTTGGCGGAATGGGGTTCGTATGCAGGGGCAGAGCATGTGTAAAAGCACTATCGGCAAAGAGCGGGACATTATATGCACCTTTCACAGAAAACCTCTCCCAATGCCGGGTATCTGTTGAGGAGAGACGCTGCTGAACCCATCTACTATGTCCATAGCTGCCCCAGTATCCTCTTTGTCTTCCTCCCCACTCAGTTTGCTCGCCTTTGCGGCCCCACATCGTATCAACACTGCCGCGAGCTTCCGTGCCGTCAGTGTCTTGACAGGGCCTTGTCGCTGCTGGACAGCTGCGAATTTTATCTACATCTGCGTAATATGGGCGTAATATTTCCATCCATTCTCCAAGTCCCCGCGGGATAATCCACACTTTGCCCTCGTGTTCTGTGGCATACATCATCGCAGAACTTGCCCATTGGTGGAGATTGGACTGACAGGCAACCGCCTTTGCCTGCTTCTTGACCCGCTGCAGGGCGGGCATCAATATCGCCATCAATAATGCAATGATGGCAATCACCACCAAAAGCTCTATTAGAGTGAAGCCTTTTTGTCTGGGCATAATGCTGCGCCTTTCGGGCTGCGTCGGACTTCGCCCCGACGAGCCTTGTTCGATTGTCTTTAATAGTCTTTAAAGCTTCTCATACATTCCTTTCAAGGCCCCTTGAAGTTTGCCATCCAGGGTGCTTCAATCTGCCAATTAGGCAATGGTGCCGTCATATCGAAGTTTTTGGCCCATTTTACCCGCCACAATTCTTTCAGCCAAACCTTCCTGGCCGAATAGTCCAAAAAGATGCTGTTTATGCCCTGTTGATGTCGGTTGATGCAGAACCGGTTCATGGAATTCGTGTGAGGCGCGAACCGTTCGCCGTCATAGCTGGGGGGCGTATCGTCGTTCTCCGGTCCGCCGGTAAAGAACCAGCAGTCTAAGAACAGCGGGATGTTACCGCCGCCCTTCACATTGACCGTCCCCCAGTAATATTTGGCGGACTGGCCATAAAGCGGGTCTTGCCCGGCCACATAGACCCAGTTGTTGATTCCATAGCTGCCGTACGTACCGACTGG
>CAYTND010000499.1:0-1833 GCA_964438965.1 uncultured Pirellulales bacterium | reverse complement strand
GTACTGCTTTCAAAGGTGGGGCTGTCTCCCGACCATATAAACCGTTATCCGCACGAATTCTCCGGCGGACAGCGGCAGCGAATCGGAGTAGCCAGGGCACTGGCACTGGAACCGAAATTGGTTATCTGTGATGAGCCGGTCAGTGCCCTCGATGTTTCAATTCAATCGCAGATTCTGAATTTGCTAAAAGATTTGCAGGAAGAATTTGGGCTGACGTTTCTATTTATCGCACACGATTTGGCTGTTGTGGAGTTCTTCTGTGATGTTGTGGCGGTTATGTATATGGGCAGGATAGTGGAGCAGGCCACATCTGAAGAATTGTATCGCAATCCTCTACATCCCTATACCCGTACCCTTATGTCGGCAATTCCGCAGGTTGACCCGTCGCTGCGGGGCCGGAGAAGCGTGGTCGGCGGCGAGCCGCCAAGCGCTTTGAATCCGCCAAGTGGCTGCCCTTTTCACCCGAGATGCTCTTTGGCTGACGATGGCTGTCTAAAGCAAAGGCCGATATTGGAGGAAAAAAGCGGTTACGAGGAGCACTTTGTTGCCTGTTGGAAATGTAAAAAAAATGATTATTGATAATTGATTATTGATAAATGTGTAAAAATGTGCAAAAATACGTAAATGGACGAAAAAATCGGCGTGGAAATAACCAGTGAAGAAAGTGTGGCGGTGATGGTTTTCAGGGCTACTTCAATAAGTAGTACAGAAGGAATAACGGCAGCTTCAGCACAGATAAATGAATTTATTGAAAAAAATCATCCGAAAGGAATAGTAATTGATTTTGAGCGGGTAAAGTTTTTCTCCTCCCAGGTGTTGGGACTGCTTCTGGGCATCCGGGCTAAACTGAAAATGTATGATGGCGAAGTTGTGATTAGTGCGATAAACCCACAATTGTACAGGGTTTTCAAGATAACCAATCTTGATAAGATTTTCCGATTTTTCCCGGATAAAGAAAGTGCCGTCAAGATGATAAGCACAAATTGAGTTGCATCTGATTTGAAAGGCCAATGTATGTATGTTGCGACACAATTTTCAATTTTTATGGTTAATAAGCCAGGCGTGTTGGCACAGGTACTTGGGGAATTTGCACAGGCTAAAATTAATATCGTGGCAATGACGATGATGGATTCAGTGGAACACGGCGTTATGAGGGTGGTTTTTGCAGCACACAAAAGAGCAAAAGAGGTGTTGTCAAAACTAAATATGCCCTATAACGAGACAGAGGTTTTGTGTGTGAACCTGACCAATAAAGCCGGTGCGCTCGCAGCGGTGGCGGAGAAACTGGCTAAGAACCATATAAATATTTCGTACGCATATTGCACTGCAGGCGCAAAAGGCGGCCGAACGACCGGCGTTTTGAAAGTCGCTGATGTGAAAAAAGCAATGAGGGTTCTACAGCAAGATCATAAGAAGAATAGTAAATCACAGCCGACGGTCAGACGCTCACAGGCTTCGAGAAAATAGCCGTTACATACATTGTTCTTTGTAAGTTGGTTTTGTATAAAAGCAGTTGACATAAAAGTTGACGTACTGGTATATTGTTTCTTTCGGTTAAGATTGTGGGGTCGTAGCTCAATTGGTTAGAGCATCGGACTGTCGATCCGAAGGTTGAGGGTTCGAGTCCCTTCGGCCTCGCTTTTGTAAAGCCTTGAAATTGTTAGACTTAGCGATTTCAAGGCTTTCTCTTTTTCTTCAAAATCAGCCATTTTTACCCCGAGTTCGTCAAAAGTTCGTCAATTTGGTCACAACTTTTTCCTGAATCTCTCTGGCCAGGTCTCTGTCGCAGCTTAATTGATGGGCGTCATTGCGAGCGAAGCGAAGCAATCTCAA
>CAYTND010000498.1:0-1834 GCA_964438965.1 uncultured Pirellulales bacterium | reverse complement strand
TCCAGCGCCACGTCGAAAAGCTCGTTGACGGGCGTTGAGGGGAAGCAGTTGGGCATGAAGACCATCCCCTCGGGCAGAGCGGCACTGATCCGGGCCGCGGCGGCAACCTCGCCAGTGCGAGAGGTAACCTTCACCCGGTCCCCCTCGGATACCCCGATTCGATTGGCATCGGACTCGTTGATCTCCACGTAGGCCTCGGGTGAGAACCCGCTCAGCCTGGGGGACCGGGATGTCTTCGATCCCGTCCCCGAGTGGTGCAGGACGCCCCCTGAGAGGAGCGTGTAATCGTATCCGTCCTGCGGTATCTCCGGCTCTGGCTCGTACTCCACTGGCGAGAAGCGGCCGAATCCCTTGGGGAACTGGCCTTTGTGGAGACGTCTCTTTCCTAGCGGATCCCTGTCCAGCCCGGCATGGTAGACGTCCTTCATATCCGAGTCACCGTCTCCGGGTCTCTGAAAGAGAGGAACGAGCTCCGCTATCTCGTCGGCAACCTGCTGAATCGAAGAGTACGGCATCGGCTGGCCCATCGTTTGAGCAAGCCGCAGGACGATTTCCGAGTCGGGCAGACTGTCGCCGATGGGCTCGATAACCCTGCGCAGCCGCTGGACACGGCCCTCGAAGTTCGTGAACGTGCCCTCCTTCTCCGCGAAGCTTGCAGCGGGCAGAACCACGTTTGCCAGCTTCGCGGTGTCGGTGAGGAACATGTCCTGGACGACCAGGAAATCGAGGGATTCCAGGGCTTCCTTGACGAGAGTTGGATGTGGAAAGCTCAAGGCCGGATTCTCCCCCACAATGTACATGCCCTTGACCTTTCCCTCTTTGGCGTGCTCGATCATTTCGACAGCTGTTAGCCCGGCCTCGGCAGGCAGGTCAGCGCCCCAGCGGTCTGCGAACTTCTTCTTTGCCCCTGTGTCTTCCACACCCTCATATCCGGGGAGCAGATTGGGCAGGGCACCCATGTCGCATGCGCCCTGCCCGTTGCAGTCCCGTTGCAGCGCGAAGATGCCGCCCCGCAGGCCGATGTTTCCCGTCAGCATCGCCAGATTCGCCAGGGCCGTCACGCTGTTCGTTCCAGTTACATGCTGGGTGATTCCGCCGCCATAGACGATGGAGGCGACGTTTGCCCCGGCGAAGAGCCGCGCGGCGCGGCGCAGGTCCTCAGCGGGCACGCCGGTGATCTCCTCGACGTGCTCGGCAGTGTAGTCACGCAGACTGTCACTGAGGGCCTCGAAGTTATCCGTTTTCCGGGACACGAACTCCTCATCAAGCAGGTCCTCAGTGACAATGACTCTGGCCATACCGTTTGTGAGCGCTATGTCGGTCCCGACTTTGGGCCTCAGCCAAACATCAGCAAACGAAGAGAGCCCGGTTTGTAGAGGGTCAACCAGCAGCAGCTTGGCGCCTCTATATCTCACGGCGCGCTTCACGGCGTATTCGACGATGGGAGCGGCAGAGGCAAGGTTTACCTCGGTGACCAGTATCACCTCCGAGTGCTCCAGAGCATCGAGATGATTGGTGGTGCCGGGAAAGCCCACGGGCGACCCCAGGCCTACGATATTTGCGGCACTGTACAAACGGCTGCCGTTGTCCACGTTGTTCGTGCCGAGCACGCAACGCGCGAATCTCTGCAGCAGGTAGTTCTCCTCGTTGGTGCACTTGGAGGAGCTGAGAACAGCCAGGCTGTTGGGGCCGTGGGCCTCCTTCATACGATTGAGTTCAGAGGCCACTGTGCCCAGAGCCTGTTCCCAGGATGCTGCCTCAAACTCTCCGTTCACCTTGATCAGAGGACGCGTAAGCCTTTCCGGGCTGTGGACGAAGTCGTGGCCGAAGCTAC
>CAYTND010000497.1:0-1834 GCA_964438965.1 uncultured Pirellulales bacterium | reverse complement strand
ATAAAGACATTTGCCAAAACCTCGAAGAAGCCGAACGCAGCTACACTTGCACAAATAGCAATTATTATCGTAGCGAATGCCCTGACAAATGTGCCTTTGAAATATTGATAAGCAGCACATCCCAAAATTATTAACACCACAGATAAGCTGGCTAAGCTGGCCATTACAATATCTCCCATTTTTTAAGTGAGCTAAAGTGTCTAAAGTGTAAAGTGCCTAAAGTTTGAAAAAAGAATAGGGGATGAATAGCAAACTTCAAAATTCGATATTCCTTGTTCGATATTCATTATTCATTCTTGTAACTTTAGCTCACTTTAGGCACTTTAGACACTTCAACCTTTAGACACTATTTTGGTTTTTTCGTTTTGGATTTTGAAAGCACCCGAATCATTTCATTTATTGCTACTGTTCCACTGATGACTCTTCTTAGTGCCTGTTCCTGCAAATAAAGCATTTTGGCACGTCTGAATTGCATGCCGATTTCCGGCAGCGATTTCGTTCGTGTTATAGCCTTTCTTAGTTCATTGTCCAGTGTGATAATCTCGAATACGCCCATTCTGCCGAAATAGCCCGTCCCCTGGCAATTTTCACATGTCGAGGCTTTGCCGCGCTTGTCGTACACTACTTTGCCGGTGCGGTAAAGCACTTTGGTTTTTTCTGCGCTGATGTTAAACTTTTTCAAAAGTTCCTTATCCGGCGCGTATGCCTGTTTGCACTCATCGCAAAGTTTTCTAAACAGCCGTTGGTTACTTATGCCCAGAAGGGTCCCGGCGGCCAGATTCCTGTCGCCGACAAATCTCAGCCATTTAGCCAATGCCTGTATTACGCTGTCTGCTTTGAGAGTAACATACATAATTTTACCGTCTTTGGCGGCCGTACAGGCAATCTGTGCCGTCTCGGCATCCTCGCAATCGGCAACACCAACAATATCCGGCCCCATTCTTACTACCACTTGCAGCTTTTTAGCAAATGTCGTTGTACCTGTGTCGCTGAGGCTAAAGATGTTTTGAGTTATATTCGACAGCTTGTTGGAAGGCTGTCTTTCAAGCGTGTTTACATGGTTAATGAAAGCGTCATGATTTCGCAGCAGTGCGTAAAGGGTGGTTGTTACTCCGCTTTTGTTAGGCCCGCTTATGATAAAAACACCCTGCTTTATCTCGCGAAATTTACCTAACTGTTCGTACTGCTCAGGCATCAAGCCGATATCACCTAACTTTGGTAGGGCCTCTTGTGTTATTTGTTTGAGTCTGACCTGTTCCCCGGCAGTTGACCCGGCTGTGGCTACTTCCCACTCGGTATAATTTTCGCCCTGATGTATCTTAAACGTGCCTTTTTGCGGTTTCCTCTTTTCCTTGGTCTCCAAATCCGCAAGTTGCTTGATGAAGCGAATGAAATACTGCATTTGCTCTCTGCCCATACTCGGCTGTTTGAGCGCTGCACCGTCAACGTAATAGGCTACTTTATAGTCTTGGGGTGTCGGGGAAAACATAACACTGCTCGCCCTTCGCCAGAGGGCATCGCTCAGAATTTCATAAGCTGTCTTATAGCCCAAAAAGTCCGGCGTGCGGGGTTCAGGTAAAGGAACTTCATTATTGTTTGCTGTTATGAATAGAAAGTTTTTGAATCCCTCAAGTTTCTTTTCTTTGCTAACGAGCAGGCTTTTGATGTGCTCAACCGTCAGTACCCGGTCAAAATCCATGACCCTCGAATTACGGTGCTTCACATAAGCCAGAGATGTTGCCCCTACAACTATCAAATAGAGCAGCATCCCGGCGATAAAGACAGGAATAACCAGCCAGAGTATTGTTCCCGCCGCTCCGGCGCCCAGAACAAT
>CAYTND010000496.1:0-1841 GCA_964438965.1 uncultured Pirellulales bacterium | reverse complement strand
GTGCCTGGCCCAGACTGGGGGCGGTCTGGTACATCTTGCCGCATATCTCGGTGTATATCTCAGCCAAATCTTCCGGCGACATTGCTTTGGCAGAATTGCTGCGGGTGAAAATTACCTTGTCAGCGCCGTATTGTAATCTTTCCAGCATTCCTTTGACGTCTTTGTCAGAGTTGCAGCCGAAGATTACCACCATAGAATCATAAGGAATATTCTGACCTATTGCGTGAATCAGGGCATGAATGCTTGCGGCATTGTGAGCGGCGTCAATCATAACTCTCGGGTCGTCCCAAATCATTTCCATTCGGCCTGCCAATGAGACCTTATGAAGTCCCTCAGCGGCCTTGTCGTTGTCTATCTTGTAGCCGGCGGATTTGAGTTTATCCAGCATAGCTAAGGCCAGGCCGCAGTTTATTGCCTGATGTTTGCCGTGCAGCGGCACCCGCAGATGCTCAAATTTACTGGTCGTGGTTGTCAGGCAGATTCTCGTGTGCGGGCCGTGCTCTCGCGAGGTTTCAAATCGCTGCGAAAAATCAATATCGCTGCCGGTTACGCTCAAAGGCGCTTTGACAGCGGTAGCCTGCGATTTCAGGACACGCATCGCCGAGGGCTCCTGCTGAACGGTAATAGCCGGGACACCACGCTTGAAAATCCCCGCTTTCTCTGTTGCGATGCTGTCAATATTGTCCCCAAGCAGGTTCTGATGGTCAATACTTAAACTGGTTATGCCGACGACTTTGGGCCGAATAACGTTTGTGCTGTCGAGTCTGCCGCCCAAACCGGTCTCAATCACGGCAATATCAACCTCCTTATCGAGAAAATACATAAACGCCAAAGCCGTCATAATCTCGAAGAAAGTGGGGGGGTCGGTCTTTGATACCTTCTCAACCGGAGCGTGAACGCGGTTCAGTAAGCCGCACATTTCCGAGTCGCTAATCATTTTTGCATTGACCGTTATCCGCTCGTGCAGGTGTACCACGTGGGGTGATGTGTATAGTCCGACGTCATAGCTGTTCGCTTCGAGCATCCTGGCTAACATCGTGGCTGTTGAACCCTTTCCTTTTGTGCCGGCTATATGGACTGTATGGATTTTCTTGTGTGGATTGCCCAATAACGACAGCAGTTTTTGCATCCTGTTGAGGTTGAACGTCGTAACGTTATAGCGCAGACGCTCCTGCTTTTCGTAGTCAGTCCTCGCAAAGAGGTAGCCAATGGCCTGCTGGTAGCTCCTAAAAGCCTTTTTGCTCTTGACCCTGGCAACCTTGGTGGAGGATTTTTTCTTTCGTTTCTTTCCGGTTGTTTTTATTGTTCTTGCCATACAAATTTAACTATAACAATTATAGCGGTCAAAACCACGATAGTCAAGTCGGAACCCTAAAAAACACCGCAAATATAGCCGGGCAAAGGAAGATAGGACCTTGTAAATAAAGAGGTTACAAATAATTTAACTTTATATTGTTATCTTTTAAAAAGCGTTTTTACATCAGAAATACTGAATACTTAACCACTTTTGCTTATAATAAGGTTGTATTCGCTAAGATTATCCATCGGCAGACTGGCTTTGATAGTTTCTCGGTGGTTAATCTGAGTTACTGCCTATATAATTGCCGGCGTGAATACAACAAAGCCAAAACGAGCTTTTACCTTTGCTCTGCAGGGCTTAAACCAGCTTCTTTGGCCGGCAGTATGTATCAATTGCGGCGAAAACATCTGTGAAACAGATAACAACCTGTGCCAAAATTGCTGGAACCAGCTTCTGGCCTGTACGGGCGCCGATTACTGCGGGCGCTGCGGCCGGGATGCCAGTAAATTTGCACTGCTGGAAGGCGCCTGCCCCGATTGTC
>CAYTND010000495.1:0-1845 GCA_964438965.1 uncultured Pirellulales bacterium | reverse complement strand
GATCCATGTTATGTCATCCTCTTAGTAATTTGTATGATTTGGGCTCTTGCTTGATCAAGTGAAGTTTCTGGTGGGTCAGTCAAAGGTCCGAGGTCTGTGGATTCAGGAAGCGGTGTGCCTCCTAAAAACATGGCTTCACTGACAACCCCCATCATTTCTACAGGAGGAAGAATCGCGCATGCTAACTTCGAACCTGTCTTTACATCAGGGAGGTTGGTAACTATTTTCCATATCCGAGAGCCGTCAGTACAACGGCATTCCATGAGGTTGCTTGAGCTTTCTACTGGTTTTGTTGAGCTGACTTCCACAGCTAGAATGTCGACAGCCCTTCCAGGGTCATCGTCAAAATCACGTAAGCGGTCTTGAAAGCCAAGAACAATCCGTAAGGAGTACTCGACTTCGGTATGAGCAAGATGCTCCTTAGTTGTACTCGGTTTATGCCCTGGACCAAGAGCTTTGCGATAGATTTCTTCAAATTCGGAAATTGCGCCCACTAGTTGAGATGTGGCAAGAAGATTTGATAATGCAGATGCATCACTGTATGCATATTTCACCTCGTAGAGAAGACTTCCAGCAGTCTTCAGTGTCACACTGAGTATGCTGTAATCAATATGCATCTTCAATTTCCTATTACTAACAATTTCATTCAATCTCCGTAGAGCATCCTCAAGAACCAGTACTCTACCATCCTTCGCTGTATCCATATCAACCACCTGAGCAACAAGTATTATTTCACAAATAAAAACCCTGATTATGGTTTGAGTTGACCACGAATAGTGATATAAAGATTCAAGAGATAACCTACCATAATCCCGATAGGAGAGATTTAGGTTGATTCAAGCTCTATACGTCCTTATTGCTGATAGCGGCCTTTGCGTGCTAGATAGAAAGTACGGGGAAGGTGAAATGGATCCAAACCTAATCAGCGGATTTCTTACAGCACTGATTTCCTTTGGCCAAGAGCTCAGCTCAGGAAATAGAGTACATGTGATTGATTTTGGTGCCTTTGACATCTGCCTCTCACTGAAGAACAATGTGATAGTTGCTGCAACTGTGGATAAAACAGATGATGGAAATGCGGCAATGGCGGTTCTGGCTGAAGTAAACAATGAGTTCGTTAAGAAATTCTCTTCAGTCTTACAGGACTGGGACGGTAATCTTGAACCCTTTGAAGAATTCATGCCCAAAGTAGATGAGATCACGAAGGACGGAAAGGCTTCTGAGATGAGAATCGTTGTCCCTATTCTGAAGGGTAAGGTTTCACCAATGCTAGTTCGATTGGGTCAAATATCTCAAGAAGTCTATGATGTAGGGCAGAAGTGCAAAGGAAAATTAACTGTACGCGACATCGCAGACCAACTAGGCAAACCTGTGAAAGATGTACAGAAAGCACTGCATTCTCTTGAAGACATGAAGATGCTAGAATGGAAACAAATTGGATAGTAACTTAGTTCGAGAATCTACTTTTGAATAGACTCCTTGGGTAGCACTTATTGTGCCTGACCCCATTCATTTCCTGCAGTGATTAAGATAAGCCCGATCACTATCAAACCAGGTGCTAGGATTCCACTTGCGGCATATGATAGTATGCCAGCTCCTTCTAGTGCAAATCTCGCGGAGTGAATTACTCGACCTGCAAACAACACCAAGAAGCCCATACCTAGAATGAAATTGGATTTTCTCAATACTCCTCCAGATACGTAAGCAAGATACCAGAATAGAAACGGTATGAATAGAGCATAGGCAATGCCACCTATACCCACAGCAAAGGTCGTACCTTCACCGGGAAAGAGAACCAGACCAATTCCAATAATTATAGGAATAACTGCGAATCCAATTTCAGCC
>CAYTND010000494.1:0-1849 GCA_964438965.1 uncultured Pirellulales bacterium | reverse complement strand
GGAACGATTCATTTTTGCTGAAGACATACATATCCCAGAACCATTCATTGGAAATCCCTGAATTCTGCGTCTAAAAACTGAAACAAAAAATCTGCAAAGAGAAGAACGAATCGTTAGTTTAAAATACTGCATGGGGAATTAGCAATACCCTACAAAACTAAAGAACTTTAGGAGAAATTGAATGAGTGCTGAAAGTAAAAGTAAATGTTTTTTATGCGGTCGTGATGCAGAGATAGATTGTCCGCCTGGATATCATTCTTGGTTACGTTATGTATGTGATTATTGCGGGACATATCTTTTAGAGGATCTCATAAAAAAAATGCGGCCTTTAACAGACGAGGAAAAGCCTAAAATAGCCTGCGTGTTAAACGAAAGAAAGTTGAAAGGATGGGAAGGAGTAGTATTGGTTCGCAAAACAGAAGGGATAGAGTCGATTTGTAATTGTTCCGTAATTACAATTGATGAGCTATTAGGCCAATGCCCTCCAGAAAATAGTGATTCGTAAGGCAGAAAAACACCGGGATTTGGAAGTCAACGACGGTAATCTGCTGTCTCTGTGGCTGATAAGTCGTTAGTTGTTCGTATCTCGTATAAATAAGCCCCCGCGGCGATTGAGCGGGGCTTACAGAACAACAGCTATGGTATTAGAAGGTTCGCTCTCACCCGCCTTATTGACGGCCTTTACCCGGTATTCTAATTGCACGCCTCGCGGCTGCCTCTTTAATGAGACCCTTGTTTCCAGCGATATTGCTGCCTGTCTCCATCCCCCCCGATTCCCCCCGTCATCACCCGTTTCATCTATCGTTAGCTCGCGCCTCTCGATGATATAGGTTCTGATCGGAAAGAAAAGGGGTCAGGCCAGAGCATCGAGCATCCAGTTCAGCGGACTTGTTTTTAGCGTGGCTTCATAAATAGGGCATTGAAAATGACCTGGTGGACGAAGGCAACAGGTTTTGACAGGTGCTTGCATCAAGAAAAACCTTTGCCGAGAGCACAAAGCCGGCTAAAAACTCTCCCTGTCGATCCGGTAATTCTGTCCAAAAAAATAAAAAAAATCTCTGCGTTTTTTGTGCCTGATTTTTCCTTTTGTCTTTTTACTTTCTTCGTGTTCTTCGTGGTCTAAAAAATGTTTGTGCTTTTTGCGTCTTTTCGTGGCTAAGAATTCTCTGCGAGTTCTGCGTTCTTTGCGGTTAATTCTTTTTTAATTCGTGTCCCTTCGTGTAAATTCGTGGCTGATTATTTTCCCCTTTTTACTTTTTACTTTCTTCGTGTTTTTCCGCCGTAATACCGTCAGGCATCCCTTTCGGGAGGCGTCCTGTGGAGTGTAAATTCGTGGCCAAACTAATTGATTATTGATTAGTGATAATTGATTATTGAATTTCGCCTAAAGGCCTCTTCAATTCGTGGCTAATTCTAATCTTTTTTTATCCCTTTTTGCGGCTAAAACATTTTAGACCGGATAACAGGATAGACTTGATTTTTGTTTTATCCCTATCATCTTGTTAATCCCGTCAGAAAATTTCTTCGTGAACTTCGTGGTAAACTTTTTTCTTTTGTCTTTTTACTTTTACCTTTTACTTTCTTCGTGGCTTCGTGGTAAAATTTTTCTGCGAAATCTGTGTCCATGCAGGGTTGCTTTTTTAGTCTTTCCAATAATCAATAGACAATAATCAATAATCAATCAAATGCGCGGGTATCCGAGAAAAACTTGCCAAAAAGCGTCTCATTTTCACTCATTTTCGCTGACTTTTAACCAGTTTCTGCAACTTTTTAGAATTTTTACGAACTTTTAGCCCATTTTTCGGGCTTACTTGCGTCTTTGATTGAAGTTTCTTTCACCAATTCTTAC
>CAYTND010000493.1:0-1865 GCA_964438965.1 uncultured Pirellulales bacterium | reverse complement strand
CATTGCTGAACGCAGTTGAGAGCAAGCACGGCTGATATTTCGTGTCTCGGGACCCGGTGGGAACCAGAGCGAAGAGTTGAGCCGTGAAAAGATAAACCCCGCCCTTTGGGCTAAAAGCTCTATCCGAGCTTGTTAACGGGGTAAACGCTCACGAGGAGTTTTCTCCCCCCAAGCTGGGCTTGATGACCTAAACTGAGGTTGCCAGGCCTGGCAGAAAGCCAGCACGGCTTTGCCGTGATAATGATAAGTAGTACCAAGGCTGAAGAACTCTCTCTCCTCTTCTTCGCTGGGTTTGATAGCTTAACACAACACTAACTGAAGTTAGACAAGCCCAGCAAGAAAACAAACACGGCTGTTATATCGCCGTGATAACGATAATAAATTTATTACAGACTGATTTTTCTATAACGAACAAGGCCGTATCTTGAAAAAGGATATAGATGATGAGTAGAAAGCTTCTTCTCTTCGGCCTTATTTCCCCCTTTGTACCTGGCATATCTGCTTGCCTGCTGCAAGCTGCCGAGCGGAAATGCACTTGAACCTTACATTTGTGACAGATAAGGATTTCTCTCATAGCAATTGGCGCTTTGGCTTTCCTAAAAAAACGTAGAACGGAATTTATGAAAAGGTTGCTTTTTTTAACAAGTTTGTTTCTGCTATTCACAAGTACGATGGCGCTGGGCAACTGGAATGAGGATGACCCGGCCAAGTGGGTGCAATTACCGCATCTGACCTCCGAGGGAATGGACGTTTACGCAACCACCCCTAATGTTCTGGCGGACGACTTTCTGTGCACAACACCCGGCGAGATAACGGATGTCCATATCTGGGGTTCCTGGAAAGACGACCAACTACCCCTAGATCCCGCTACTCAGACTTTTGATCCCGGGCTTGTGGACTTTCGCCTGAGCATCCGTTCAGATATTCTCGCTACGGCCGAGTCGTACAGCATGCCGGGAGAACTGTTGTGGGAGCGAACTTTCCGCGGCAGCTTCGGCGAGTTCAGCTGGCGACATTACTGGGGAGTTACTGAAGGCGAGGCGTGGTACAATCCCAATACGGGAGAGTACCTACCGGGTAACGAGACCCTTGTGTTCCAGTACAACTTCCATATCCCGTCGGGCGAGCGCTTCTTCCAAGATGGAACGGAGGCAAATCCCACAGTGTACTGGCTGGACGTTGAAGCGCTGCCGATTCTCGGGGCCGGGGGCCAGTTCGGCTGGAAGACCTCACCTGAGCACTGGAACGACGGCGCAGTCTGGGCTGATTACTCAGACCCAGCAATCAATAATGATATTGTGTGGAACGAGCTGCGTTATCCTGACGGCCATCCATATCAGGGTGAATCTATTGACCTGGCGTTCGTGATTGTGCCCGAGCCGACGACAGTGGTTTTGCTTGGCCTCGGCGCCTTGGGTCTGCTTCGCAGAGGCAAAAAATAATCAGCTTTCGGTATTTCGGTAAACAAGAAAAGGGCTAAGTTCGGAGGAGGGCTTAGCTCTTTTTTCGTAAGGGTGAAAGACGGGATTCGAACCCGCGACCCCTGGATCCACAATCCAGTGCTCTAACCAACTGAGCTACTCTCACCACAATAAATTTATTATTTTCTATTTTCTATTGAAACAGCAATTACATTCGGAATCAATAGTAAATAGTCAATAGTCAATAGTCAATTATTTCACCGCCGCCTGTGCGGCTGCTAACCTTGCAATCGGCACTCTAAACGGCGAACAGGATACATAGTTCAAGCCGATTCGATGACAAAAATCAATACTGTCCGGCTCACCGCCGTGCTCGCCGCAGATACCGACCTTCAATTGTTTCCTGGTCTTTCTGCCGAGCTTCGTACCCATTTCCACCAGCTT
>CAYTND010000492.1:0-1866 GCA_964438965.1 uncultured Pirellulales bacterium | reverse complement strand
TAAATTGGTTCCCCCTGTGCTTGTTCGTTTTTCACTGTTTCGGGATTCATTTCAATGACTGCATAGGGGATACCTGATAACCGTGCGGCTCGTGCTACATTTCTACCATTGACTCCGAAGCCGATTATAATAAGGTGGTCTTTCTTACCCTTAACCTTTATCTCTGAAACAGGATAAAAACCCGATATTAACCTTTTTGGCAGCGGCAACCGCAGGATAATATCGGCTGCGCGTGGCGCCAGTGTTATAATGAATGGTGTCGCCGCCATGCTAAGCACAGAGAAAGCCAGAAACATCTGATAAATATTTCCGGCAAGCAAACCATGTTCAATACCGGTCCTGGATAGAATGAAAGAAAATTCACCAACCTGACTGAGTGCAAGACCAACCAGGATTGAAGTGCGAAAAGGGAATCCTAATAAAATTGTTGCAAAACAGGCAATGATAGATTTTAAAACCAAAATTCCCAAAGCGATCAGCGCAATGGTTCCCGGTTGCTGGAAAAGGAAGCCTACATCCAGCAGCATACCAATGGAAACAAAAAAGAAGCTTGTAAAGACATCCCGAAAGGGTAAAATATTCCCGAGTGCCTGATGGCTGTATTCAGATTCGGAAATGATCAATCCTGCTAAAAACGCACCCAGGGCAAGGGATAGCCCTGCCTTGGAAGTTAGCCACGCAACACCAAGGCATATTACAACCACGCTTAATAAAAAAACTTCTTGATTGCGTGTTCTTGCGATTTGATACAATACTTGGGGCACAATCCATTTAGTGCTTACCATCACCAACAGGATTATACCGATTCCTTTGGCCAGAAGAATGAGGACGGCTTCACCCAAATTCCCTGTTGCACCAGCCAGTAGCGGGGTGAGCAAGATCATAGGAACAATAATAATGTCCTGGAAGATCAGGATGCCAAGAGTCGTACGCCCGTGTGGACTATCAACTTCGGCTCTTTCCTGGATTAGTTTGAGTACAATCGCCGTGCTGCTCAGGGCTACGAGAAATCCGATGAAGACCGCCTCACCAAAAGCTTGGCCAAACCGCCTGGCTATGAACAAAGTAGCCAAAAAGGTCAGCAACACCTGAAGCGAGCCGCCCATCAGGACGGACTTCCTGATTTGCAGCAGCCTTTCAAGTGAGAACTCGATTCCGATGGTAAAAAGCAATAACACAATACCGATTTCAGCTAAAATTTCAACTTCATGAACTGCCTTTACCAGCCCAAAACCGTAAGGCCCGACGAATATCCCCGTAAAGAGGTATCCCACAATCGCCGGTACGCGAAGTCGATGGCATATAAAGAGGACCGCAATAGCCAGTCCAAAAATAATGACAATGTCATTTAGCAGTGGTATTTCCATGTTCTAATTTACCTTCTAATTCATATCGAAATGCCCAAAGCAAAAAGACGCGCAATGCATACCACTTCTTTCTCTTTGCATGAGGCACACCGGGTAGGTCAGGGGCCTCTCAGCCCCTTGCCCCCTTAAGAAGCGTACGTGATAGGTGCGCGGTGTTCGTCTTGAAAAAACTCTCCATCATACGGCTCAAGCCTCTCAAAAGGCAATCCTTAGGGAGTTGTCCGACTGTTTAACCTCCTGCGGCATTCATCGCCCGTAGTTCACGGGCCGAAATCGCCACCAACATCCGAATAAAGCTTCTCAACTGTAAACCCGCACTCCACATACTCTCTCTCAAGCGCATCGGAACTGAAATATTGAAGCCGGTTGTAGACGTTTTGTGTGCGTGATGCTTCGATAAGCGTATATTTGTCAATCTTTACATCTAAGAATAAAAACTAATGCTAGGTTATTCTTTGCCGGCCCCCACTTTCTGTTTTCTACCGAACGGGCAGGCTTT
>CAYTND010000491.1:0-1878 GCA_964438965.1 uncultured Pirellulales bacterium | reverse complement strand
GGTTAGAATACGAAGGTTTTTTATTTCTGGATTTTTCTCCGATAAAATCGAGTATTTGTGGTAGTAGGCGTTGAATTTCTGACATAGGTTAAAAGTGTATTTAGCGAGATGAAGAAATTCAAGTGAATAGATGGAATGTTGTACCTCTTCATCAATCTGGGAGGCATAGAGCACCATATCCCAGAAATCTTCCTGTTCCTTTTCATTTAACTTGTCGATGTGGACTTGCTTAACTGCAATCTTTGCTTGAAAATCCATTTCATTGAAATCTTTATTTTTCTTGAGATTACGGAAAATACTGTTAATTCGAACCAGAGTATATTGAAGATAAGGACCGGTTTCTCCTTCAAAACTCAAGGCGTCATCGAAATCGAATATGATGATTGAATTCCGGGCGTATTTCAACATGAAATAGCGGATAGAACCAACCGCGATTTTTTTGGCAGTACTCAGGTTTTGTTCAAGCGAATTTTCAGGATTTCTTTTCTCGACTTCGGCCAGGGCTTTATCTTCCAATCTGTCCAGGAGGTCATCCGCTTTTATTCCCAATCCTTTTCTACCTGATACTTCAAGAAAATTTTTTTTCTGATCTTCTTCTGAAATCTTCTGGCCAAGTTCTCTAACACTGGCGGGGGAGAGTGCTACCATTTCATAATTGAAATGGATGGAATTTTCAGCTTGGCGCTGGTATTGCAGAGATTTGAGTCCCTGGGCCACGATTTTTTGAGTATACGACTGTCGAGTATCGATGACATTATAAACCAGGCCGGCTTTCCCAAATTTATGTGAATAATTGGTTGGTTCTGAGGTGGAAATCCAAATTGTTCGACCTTTTTCCTGGAAGAAAGGTTTGTAGAAAAAATCTTTTTCCAAGAGTCCGAACTTCCAGAGCTGGTAAGCGATGTCTTTCCCTACATAGGTTACCGTTCCGTTAGAGCGGACTATGATTTTTTCTTTTTCAGTTTTGTCCTCCAGTTTCATAACCCAACAACCTTGGTTCTTTCCGCCGGTGACATAATAGATAGCTTTTTTCTGCTTTAGTAAAGCAAAGGCTTTATCCCAGAATTTTAATCTGATGATACTGCTTTCACAGGCTTGAAGATCATATGTGATATTCAGTCTTTGCATAGTCAGAAGATGGGCTTTGAGAATCCGGCGAGAAACATAGAATGCGATTTCGGATTCAGGATTTATTCCATCCTCGATATTTTTTAGAATTTCAGCTTTTCGTTCCCGTTTATCAGGATGCATGTCTACAAAAGAGTCAACCTGGGTATAAAGATCCCAGCAGTAGTAATCAAATTTTTCCGGAAGGCTTTTTATTTCTGACAAGATTTTCTTTTCGATTTCCATAAACCCGAATACTACGTCTGCAACCTGAACTCCAGTATCGTCTATATAATTCTGAATCTCAATATCCTCACCTTTATATCTAAGACATCGGGCCAGAGTGTCTCCCAAACAGGAATTTCTGATATGGCCGATATGGGCAGCTTTATTTGGATTTATTGAAGTGTGTTCGACAATGATTTTATTTTCTTGGGGCGAAAGAGTAGATTTGCCGGCGGATCTAAGCTGCTTTTTAAAATATATCTCTCTGTCCAAGTATAGATTGATATAACCTGCCCCAGCGATTTCCACTTTTTTAATTCCATTAAGTTTAGAAAATTCCGATGCTGCTTCCAATGCTATTTCTCTGGGAGGTCGTTTGATTTTTTTTGCCAGAATAAAAGGAAAAGCCAGGGCCAGATCTCCCATTTTAATATTAGGAGTGTTGTTTATTTCCAATTCACCAGGCTCAAGCGGGTACTTATTTTGTAGAAGATCCAAGATGTCTTTTTTGAGTGAAGATTTATATTTATACATGGCTGGTTCTTA
>CAYTND010000490.1:0-1882 GCA_964438965.1 uncultured Pirellulales bacterium | reverse complement strand
GAGCCTTTGCCAAACCGCTTCTCAATCTGGTCAATGGCTAACTCCAGCGCCTTCTCTTTCTCTATGGTCATCTTCGTCTTATCGCCATCATAGCACAAATAGCCTACTAAAGCAAGGTAAAGATGACTTTTTGAGAGCGTAGTGCATGTAAAACCTGGTTATTACTACTCCAGAACAAGGCGTACTAAGCCTCAAAGCTGGCTGTCGGGGGTAGGCAACACTTGTGCTTAGCAACGGCTATCATAGACTCTATCTTTTCCCTCAGCTCGCTGCTAGCTTCACCGGTAATCAGATAGTGGTCAAGCTCCTCATAGCTGAGTCCCAGCTCGCTTTCATCGGTCTGTCCCGGCCATAAACCAGCCGAAGGCGGCTTATCAATGATTTCCTGCGGAATAACCAGAAAACTAGCCAGCTCTCTTACTTGCCCTTTAACCATATTGCCCAAGGGCAGGATATCAGTTCCGCCATCCCCATACTTGGTGAAGTAGCCCAAGGAAAGCTCACTCCTATTACTTGCCCCTGCCACCACATATTTAAGCCTATTAGCAAAGTAGTAAAGGGTGAGCATCCTTAGCCTTGCCTTGAGATTACCTTCAGCTAGCCGGCTAACACCAGGGTCTACTCTATCACTGGGTAACACGTTGAGTAAGGCATCAAAAACAGTATCAAGCACCACCACTTGGGTCGGAATAGAAAACTGGCTAGCCACCGCCCGGGCATGTTCTTCATCCTCCGGGCTAGTATAGCAAGGGATAATCACCCCAAGCATACTTTGGGAAAAAGCACGACAACACAATACCGCCAATACCGAGGAATCAAGCCCACCACTCATGCCCACCACTACCCCTTTACACCCAGCAGCCAATACCTCGTCCTTTATCCACCGAACCAGCTTCTCAGCTAGCTGTCCTACATTCATGTAACTCTCCGATGTAACATTAGTTTGCCAGTAGTATACTACCTCCTAGCTAGCTGGTCAAAAGATGAAATCGACCAAGCTTGACCTGCCACTGTAAAACGATTAAACTAATTATGGGGAGAGGAAAGTGCCGATATATGAATATCTGTGCCCCAGTTGTAAATTAAAGTTTGAGCTGCTACGCTCGTTAACTCAGTCTAGGGAGGAGGCTTCTTGCCCTCACTGCCATAGCAATGCTGAACGCATACTCTCCATCTTTGCCGCCGTTTCCAAGGATGCGAGCGGAATGACCACTTCCATAGGCAACTCTTGCTCCGGGTGTAGTTCCACTAGTTGCAATACTTGCGGCCCTTAATTGGGAAGACAGTCAGCTACTTCCCCTATTCAAGATGTCATTTGCAGGGATAACAAGCTGAGTTACCCTCGTAAACAGGATTCTCCTACCCCAGAGGTTAGAAATCACTGAGCCGAGCCTTCGAGATAGGTCTTAAGAAAGAGGTATCATTATGCTTAGTAAGTATAAACCGTTCGTTTTCGTAAGTAAAAGTGGTAATTCCGCAGGCGTCTTGTCTTATACTCCAGAAATGAGAATTATCCAGACCCAGCAAGACACATATTAAAACCTTATTTACCACACGATGAGCTACCAGTACCACAGTGCCCTCATATCTGGCTACTACACTATCCACCACACTAGCAGCTCTTCTCCTGACATCATTCAGGCTTTCACCAGCCGGCATTTTTACCTGGTCGGGGTGATTAATCCATTCCGCATAAAGCTCTTCATATTTATCCCTTACTTCTTGATGAGGTAAGCTTTGCCATTCACCATAATCAAAATCTATAAGACCGGGGGCAATTTCCACATCAAGTTTATGCTTAGCCGCCATCATTTCGGCTGTTTTTAAGGCCCGCTGCAGTGGACTGGAGTAAATGGCATCTATCTTTACCTCACTTAAATAT
>CAYTND010000489.1:0-1882 GCA_964438965.1 uncultured Pirellulales bacterium | reverse complement strand
ACGGCGACGTTATACGTTATTCGGTTTCGTACCGGAGTTTCGTAGGGTGGGCTTTAGCCCACCGAACAAAACTGTTACGGAGAATGGATTATGAAGTTCACAGCGATATTTGGAGCGTTGGTCATTTTTATGGCCGGTTGCGGTTTGACTCGGACAGCTTTGGTAGAAAGCCAAAGCGAAGCGCCGGGTAAGAAGGTACTGATAGTTACCGGCATCGACCATCCGGCTCACAACTGGCGGCAGACAGCACCGGCGCTGGCCGAGGTTCTCGGCGAAGACCCACGGATGGAGGTGGATGTGGTAGAACAGCCGGAATTCTTAGGGACGTACAAGGTGCACGACTACGACGTGGTGGTAGTGCACTTTATGAACTGGGAAAAACCAACGCCCGGCCGACAGGCTCGCGCGAATCTGCAGAAGTTCGTCAATGATGGCAAGGGCCTGTTTGTTCTGCATTTTGGCTGTGGCGCATTTCGCGACTGGCCGGAATATCGAAATCTCGCCGGCCGTGTCTGGGACCCGAACCTCAGGGGACACGACCCCAGAGGACCTTTCCGCGTGGACATTGTCGATAAGGAACATCCCATTACGCGGGGGATGGCCTCTTTCCAAACCGATGATGAACTATACACGTGTCTTGCGGGCGACAGGCCGATTGACCTGCTCGCAACCGCTCGTTCCAAGGTGGACGGCAAGGACTACCCGATGGCATTTGTGTTCAAATATGGCAAGGGCCGGGTGTTTCATTGCGCTTTGGGCCACGATGTAAAAGCGATTGAGAATCCACTTGCTGCCGAGCTTTTGCGGCGAGGCTGCGCCTGGGTTGCCGGACTGACGCTGGTCTCAGCAGCCGCGCACTAATCAATTACTAAAAGATTCTGAACTTAAGGAGAAACTGCAATGAAAGTCGGATTTAATATGTTGTTGTGGACCACGCACGTTACCGAAGAGGATTTGCCCCTGTTGGAAACGCTCAAGAAAGTCGGCTATGATGGCGTCGAGATTCCTCTTTTCGAGGGCCGGCCCGCACACTTTGAAAAGGTCGGTAAAGCGATTAAGGACAAAGGCCTGACCTGCACATCCGTAACGGTTATCCCGGACGAGGAGCACAACCCGGTTAGTGCCGATGCTGCTAACCGTAAAGGAGCGGCTGAACACCTAAAGTGGGCAATCGACTGCTCGGCGGCGTTGGGTTCGGAAGTTTTGTGCGGGCCTTTCTATCAGCCGCTGGGCGTTTTCACAGGTCAGGCCCCCACCGAAGAAGAAAAGCAGCGTGCCGTTGAGGTTCACCACCAGGCAGCCGAGCTTGCCGCCAGGGCCAACCTGACCTTAGCTGTGGAACCCCTTAACCGCTTCGAGTGTTATTTGCTCAATACGATGGCTGACGCAGCGGATTACGTCCGGCGTGTTGACCATCCTAACTGTGCCGTTTTATTTGATACCTTCCACGCCAACATCGAAGAGAAGGACCCTGTCGGATGCATTAGTCAACACATTGACGTGATTAAGCATGTGCACATCAGCGAGAACGACCGCGGCACGCCGGGCAAAGGCCACATTGACTGGCCCGGCACTTTCAAGGCACTGCGCTCAGGTGGTTACGATAAATGGCTGGTCATTGAGGCGTTCGGGCGGGCACTGCCGGACTTGGCCGCCGCCACACGTGTCTGGCGGGATTTCTTTCCCAGCCGCGAGCAGGTCTATACAGACGGTTTGAAGTTTGTCAAAGAACAATGGCAAGCCGCTGGCTAACTGCCGCGGCATAACGAATTTTTTATATGGGTTCCCATCCCGCGCTCACGAGCTTTGGCTCACGCTGTTTTGGGACGGGACGGGATTCCTGTCACGCATTTGCAAAGGAGGAATTGTTATGCATACGATT
>CAYTND010000488.1:0-1894 GCA_964438965.1 uncultured Pirellulales bacterium | reverse complement strand
CGATCTGTTCATAAGAAGTGATATCGCTGTGACTCTTATGCACAAAGACAGGGCCCGGCATACAATATGTGCAGCGGTAGTTGCAGCGGTCGGTTACCGAGATTCGCAGGTAGTCTATTTTTCGATTAAATCTGTCTAACAGCAATTGAGATCCTTGTTTATTGTTGATAGTTCATCGATGAACTACGAACTAAAAACTACGAACTAAAACAGTAGTTCCCTCCTTAATTTCTGCTACACCTGCGGGCATACATACTAAACCGTCAGCTTCGCATAAAGCATTAATGTGCGCAGAGCCATGATACTCGATGCTCGCAATCTTACCATTTTCTTTAAATATGACAGGCAGCCACGAATCCCTTCCCGTCTTTTTTCTTGTTATAGTGCTTTCGAGTGCCTTCTGAGAAACAACAGGCTTGAAATCGTGCCCGGTCATTTTATAAAGAAAAGGTTTCACTAACAGTTCAAACATAATAAAGGTTGATGCTGGATTGCCGGGCAATCCAAAGCAGAACGCGTCATCTGAAATACCAAAAACCGTAGGCCGGCCAGGCTTGACCGCAATCTTCTCGAATAGCAGTCTAACGTTGTTTTCCTTCAAAACCTCACGGACAAGGTCATAGTCACCGGCTGATACACCGCCTGATAAAATCATAACATCGTTTTGTCTTATTCCCTTTTTGACCATACCATCAATAGATTCTTTTGTATCAGCAGCGATACCGTAGTTGGTCGCTATCGCATTGGCGCCTATCACTTGAGCGGCTAATTGGAAGGCGTTGCTGTTTCTGATTTGACAGGCGGTCGGCTGCCGGCTGGGTTCGACTAATTCATCCCCCGTGGCTATAATGCCTACCCTCGGCTGTAATACCACCGACGGTTTAATACAGCCCACAGTTGCCAGCACCGCAATGTGTTCAGCTTTAATAATCTCACCGGCCCGAAGAATAACATCGCCTTTTTTAGTATCTTCGGCCCTTAGACATATATTGTTGTTTGTGGTGCTTCCGGTAAATCGAATCCTGTTCTCTGCTGCGTTTTCGGTGTATTCGACCATAATTACACAATCAGCTCCTTCGGGCACAACCGCACCAGTCATAATCTTCGCACACTGATTGGTCCCGATTGATTTGCCGGGAGCATATCCGGCAGGGATAGTCTCAATTATTGAAAGCTCGTTTGCAAGGTCGGCCCGACGACAGGCAAATCCGTCCATAGCCGACTTGTTAAACGGTGGCATATCAATGTCGGAAATCACGTCCTCTGCCAGTATTCGATTCAAAGCACGGTCAATACCGACACGCTCTGTGCCCAGTTGACGAGCCGAACTCATCACAATTTCGAACGCATCATCAAAATTAAGTACCGTATTTTTTACAGAATTCTTCATATTCGGCCCTCGTATTCAAGTTGGCAAAGCAGTCCGCTTTAAGTTCAATGTAGCTGACTTTGCAGCGGGTGAACACGTCGCTTATTTTACGTCCCCCTGTGCGCAGCACCTCGTTTATTGCTTCAAGTGCGCTTTTGTGATATACTGCAAAGAGCGGTTCATATTCTTTATCACGGCTTCTCGGAATAACTATATCCGCTCCTTTGGCCAGGGAAAGCATTTTCCTGACATACGCCAGGTCTATATGCGGAATGTCACAGGCTACCACAAAGTTCACCTCGTTCGCTGAGGCCTCCAGGGCCGATGCTATTCCCATCAAAGGCCCCTGCCCCTGTATTCTGTCCGGGACAATCTGCAAACCCAGAAAAGCAAACTTCTCGGCATCGTTGGCGCTTATAAGTGTCTGGCTGAAAGACGTGCGAAGCTGCTCAGCGATTATTTCTACCATTGGCTTACCGGTAATTGCCAGCAGTGGCCTTTCCCGCAACCAGTCAGCCATTCCCT
>CAYTND010000487.1:0-1902 GCA_964438965.1 uncultured Pirellulales bacterium | reverse complement strand
CCCGCTTTTGCAACCCTGTCATGTTGGGCCGTTTTATTTTCCCCCTCACCTTCTTGCGAAGGGGGAAAATAAAACTACTCTACTCAAATTTACAGAAAGAATCTTACACTACCGGGAAATCCGAAACACGAATATCGAAATCCGAAATGGAAGCGTCCGGCAAAACTGGATTTGAAAAAACAAAGCCAATTTCGTATTTCGTATAGCGCGATTGAGAGAACTGGATTTGAAAAAACGTAACCATTCACAGGGTATGGATGTGGATTACGGGCCTAATAATGATGGTAATGGTTGATCGGAGAAATGAGATTGGATAGATTGGCATATAAAATCGAAAGCATTTCGCCTTTGGCTGGCACAGGTTGCCAGTACAGTCCAGATGCATTCGCTCCAAGCCCTGCCGTTTTCGCTGCGAGTGCCTTGTGTAATATTGCGGTCTATAACAACAAACCGAATAGCCTGTTCAGCGAGATTATTGGTCGGCTCAATGCCTGGTGTTGTGATAAATCGGAAATAAGCTTTGCCGTGTTTACGGAAACGATTTGCAAGATTCTGAGCTTGACGACTGTCGGGAACATCGTTCAACGCAATATTGAGGAAAGCCTCTCGGCTTTCTTCCATCGCTTTGCTAAAATTGTCTCCTGCAAATTCTTCGGTGTTGTGAAAAATGCTGAACATATCGCGTATCGCATCCAGCAATCGTTGGCCGTAATTGGCGGTGGCTTTATCAGAAAGACCTGCCAAATATTTAATGTCCCTGATAATATGAGCGATGCAAAACTGCACCAGCACATCAAAGTCTTTCATATATTTGCGATAAGCCGAGAAGTAATCACAACCAATAACGCCGGCAAAGTCTTCGCCAAGAATATCGACAAGCACTCGCGAACCGCGTGTATCGGCAATTTTGAACAAAGTATAAATATCGGCGCGAAAACACCAAGTCCAAAAACGCTTTTTGTTTTCCTTATGACCGGTTTCGTCAATATTCAGCTTTGCCTCACAGGGCAAAGTTTCAAGCAACTCATTGTAGGATTGTTCAAAAGCAGCAGACGCTTTTTGTATCAGCTTGCTCAATTGGCCGCGAGAGATGGTTATACCCATAACATCACGGAGAAACTTACGAATCGTAGAAAACGAACAATGGCAGGCGCCTTTCATATAAGCAATGACAGCAGTAAGACGCGGTCCGATCAGTTGGCCTTTCTCAATGTGGGCAGGCATCGGTGCATAGTGAATCTTTTGGCAGTGCTCGCACCAGTAGCAAAGGCCGGTATGTTGTTCAATGTGAATCGGCTTTTTAACAACTTCAACCTGCTGAACAACTCTGCCGGAGTTTTCAACCTCTTTGAGTTTGCCGCCGCAATCAGGGCAGGCATCAAGAGTATGCGTTTGGAAATCATCAATTTCGTTCGTTGCAAAGGGCGTTCTTTCATGCTTGCTGTGTCCTGGTTGACCGCCAATGTTACGGGAACCGTTGCCTTTTTTCTTTCGCGGCGGCTTGACAATATCCGACGATGGTGGTTTGGAAGAATTGGAAGAGTTCTTCGAGAGTTTAGCAACCTTGTCAGTGAGTTTTCCCACTTGTTCCATAAGCTCAGCGACTTGCTTTTCAAGTTACGCAATACGTTGGATATAGAATTGTTCTTTTTCGGAAGTCAATTTTCGTCCTCAAGCCATTTACTATGGCTATTATCGGGCGAACGCGGGCCTCCGCTTGAACAAAAACCGATACTATTTGTTTGACTTACAACTGTAACACGTTATGATATAGATTAGGATTGAAGATTGGGTATTTGATGTCGGGTGTGTTGCCCGATACTGTCAAAATACCCGTGAACGGTTACTAGAAGTCGGACTTGTTGATCTGGTCCCAGGTGACCTCTTTGCCGGTGTAGCAGG
>CAYTND010000486.1:0-1905 GCA_964438965.1 uncultured Pirellulales bacterium | reverse complement strand
GAAGATTGAATCAATAGCAGAGACAAAGCTAATCGACGAAGCAATTAACCTGATAAAGACAGACGGCAAAATTGTGGAGCTTGACAAAGTAAGGGAGGCTCTGTCGGCGTCTATTCAATCCGGCACCAGATTGTCACTGATATTCCCTTTGAGTGTGAAAGACGTTGAGATATACTATGAACTTACTGCTTGGTGGTCTATAAAAGAAGAAAAAATTTCAGAAGCCGGGCTCCCCAAGTTTGTCCCAAGGCGTTCAGAACAGAAGAAATGGAACAAACTCGTCGCAGGTGAAATGGACTCGTTTGCCGTCCCAAGCGGGAACAATCTGCGGGCATTCCGCAGGGTAAAGACAGCCACCGGTGAAGTTATACTACTCATTGACACCAGTAGACGGTCTGGCTACTCGATGAGGAAGTTCTAATTGGAACGAGTACCGAACCAGCGGCTGCACACAGACGCCGCATACGCACCACCGGTGAACCGCACCGTTAGCTGAGATTTTGGATCCTTTGACTTCGCCCTTCGGACTTCGCTTGGGACAAGTATTGATTATTTGGGGGGAGATGGGACAGAGGACGGAGGAGTGAGCTTTTTATTATATATTAGAATTTACGGTGAGTTATTTCAATTGTGGAGACTACGTGATTTTAGAGAAGCTGTCCCCATCAAATCACCGGCTCTAAGCAGATAAACTGCGGTGCATCAGCGGACACTATATTTTCCTTACAGCAATAGTGTAAATCGGTCTTTGTTCTCTGAGGTACTTTCTTTCGAAATTTGTACCGACCCATTCGCCCACGTCGGCGCCGGCGGTCGGGAGGAACCCGATTTCTTCAAGTCTGCCGGCATGGTCGGCTAAGATTTCCTGTATCTGCTCAAAATACCCAGCATGGTCGGTAGCGATTCTTAAGCTACCGTCCGGCTTCAGGCAGCGAAGAAGCTGCTCAAGATTGGCGGAGCAGAAAAACCGCCTTTTGTGATGGCGTTTTTTCGGCCAGGGGTCAGGAAAATAGATGTGGAAACATTCTACGGAGCTATCCGGTACGAAATTAGCTAAAAAGTGTGCGGCGTCGGTACGGATTATCCGCACGTTGTTCAGGGACCACCGGCCGATGCGGTCAACGGCGTAGCGATAGTATCTGCCAGCCCGCTCGATACCGAGGAAATTGACATCCGGCTGGGCCATAGCCTGGTTGAGCAGGAAGGCGGCCTTGCCAGAGCCGATTTCGATATGGACAGGGCCTCTGCGTCCGAAAATCCGGGCAAAATCGATTTTTCCATCCAAATCTTCGGTTCTCAGGACAACCGAAGGATAGTCCTTTAAGACTCTCGGCATTAGTAAAATTATCCTAAAAATCCAGATATGGCACAGTTTCAACGCTGGTATTGTACAAGAAATAGTATATAGTGTATAGAGTACAGCATCGCAGGGACGGCGACGGCTAAACGAATAAGAATTCGCTTATGAAACCAGTTCGAAATAACCCCCAGTAAAACTGCGAGGCTGATTATCTTAAAGTCGGGTCGGAGGCTATTCGATAAGAGGCTATGAGGCCATTATCGGCTGGTGCGCATCAGTTATAGGACTAAAGCACAGAGGCAAAAATGATTCGGCAATTGGTTAAAAGGCGGCGCAGGTGGATTCTGATAGATATCAGCACGCAAAAAGACTTCTTCCTTGCGGGGGGTGATGCGTGTATAAGGAACCACAAGAGGGTTTTGGCGCATATTCGCAGGATGATGGCCTGGGCGAGATGCAGAAATATCCCGATAATCTCGACCTGCGAGGTCTATCCCAATACCAACGGCGGCAGCGCAATTAACTACTGCATCGACGGCACAGAGGGACAAAAAAAGATACGGTACACACTGCTGAGTAATCGGGCCAGTTTCCCGGCTGATGGC
>CAYTND010000485.1:0-1908 GCA_964438965.1 uncultured Pirellulales bacterium | reverse complement strand
GGTTTATGACCGTATCCACAAACACTCGGTCCGAAATTTTCACGAAATAGAAGTTCCCGCCGAGGTCGTACCCGAACATGGCCGTCTGGCTGTCGCATTCCAGAACGCCCCTCTAAATAACACGGTCATATTCTTTCCGCCGGACGGTATAGAGGTGCTTTATAAAGCCGATACCTTCACCGGCAATTTCGTAAGGGTTGTTCTTTTGATACTGTTTCGTTTGATTTTCTTAGCGTGCCTGGGAATATTAGCTTCAACTTTCCTGTCATTCCCTGTGGCAATACTGCTTTGCCTTGTGCTTTTTTCCACGGCATGCATCAGTGGTTTTGTTATCGAATCCTTTAGCTTCATGAGTGAAAACATTAGTGTGATTTATTCTTACACCATTAAGTTAGTGATTCAACTTTTGCCGAAGTTTGATAAATTTAATCCTACAAAGTTCCTGGTTCCTGCGCGATTGTTGAGCTGGTCCTTATTGGCCAAATGCGCCGCTGTTATGGTTTGTATTAAAGCGTTTTTGCTGCTGGTTCTTGCCTTAGTCATTTTCAGTTATCGGGAAATCGCGAAAATTATAATTTAGTTCGTGGGTTTTAGTTCATAGTTCGTAGCCTATGAACTATCAACTGTGAACAGTGAACTTTCTTTAATGCGTTTGCGCGACAAAATAATCTTGTTTGTTTGTATAGTTCTTGTGGTCGGTTTGCTTATCGGCGCCGGTATGCAGCTCGATTACATAAACTCACAGCGTCAGGAAATGAAACTCATAAGCAATGAGCCGCTTGAAAATGCGCCGCCTTCACTGGCATTTGCAACGGTTGCGATGGGGGCTTTTCGTGGCCTGGTTGTAGATATCTTATGGATGCGGGCGGACAAGCTAAAAGAGGAAGGCCAGTTCTTCGACGCAAAGCAGCTTGCAGAATGGATAACCACATTGCAGCCTCGATTCGCATCGGTCTGGGAGTTCCAGGCCTGGAATATGGCTTATAATATCTCGGTGGCCATACCCGCAACCCAGCCGGACCAAAGATGGCAGTGGGTCAAAAACGGCTACGAGCTGCTCCGAGACGACGGAATCCGACTAAATCCAAAGAGCATTACGCTTTACCGCGAACTCGGCAGAATATTCCAGCACAAAATAGGCGGTGTATCAGACGATGCACACAAATACTACAAGCTGCAATTGGCCTTGGCGATGGAACCGCTGCTCGGCCCTGCGGACAACCCGTATTTCGATGCACTTGCCGAAGCACCTGTCGGCTGGCGGGAAATCAACAAAGACCCGAATGTGGCTTCGCTAATCAAGGCCCTGAAATCAGCCGACGACGCATTTTCCAAAGACGATGAGTTTGTGAGCAATTATTTATCCTTGAGGCAAAATTCCCTCAGGTTCAATCCTGCCGCCGGTAAGACAATAGATGATTTCAGAGGCACAGAAGCCCTTGAGAAGTTTGATATTTTCGCCAGGGCCTGGCAGTTACGTAAAGCCTGGAAACTTGACCCGGTTTTGATGCGCGACTTGAATAAAACCTATGGTCCTGTTGACTTCAGCGACCCGAATACACATTTGCCTCTGGATTGGCGGCACCCCGACAGTCACGCAATTTACTGGGCCGTCAAAGGTCTGCAAATAGCTGCGAAAGAGGATGACCGGGAAATTGAGATGAATGAAGTCAACACTGACCGCATCGTAGGTCATAGTTTGCAGAATCTCTTCCGTAACGGTAAAATATTCATCTACGAGTTATCGCTTCCGGCATCCTCGCAGGATTCTTCACAGCAAGCTGGGACGCAAATATACAAAGAAGTATTTTTGCGACCGGATTTGAGGATATTCGAGTCGTATAACAAGTCCGTGCTGGCAATTCTCGAAAAATACAAAGACGGCGAAGACCAGGGCCGCTATGAATC
>CAYTND010000484.1:0-1909 GCA_964438965.1 uncultured Pirellulales bacterium | reverse complement strand
GTCGATAGGTTATTTTGTGTCAACCATTGGAATAAACGAGGAAACGATAAGAAGGTATGTTCAAAAGCAAGGCGAAGAAGACAGCGGACAAGCGAAGCTTGAATTCTAAAATGCTACGGGTTTTAACCCGTAGTTCTTTACGTTTTTTCAGTCTGTTGCGAGAAAAATGACTGTTTTCGACTTGAAATCATTATCATGTTATTGTCAGACCTTTTCAAATTCATCGAAAGGGCCGGCCAATGTTCACAGATCGATTAGTCTTCTCGCAACTAATGGACTTTTTCCCAAAACACGATTTCAACAAATTCGTTCATCGGTATCGCGGCAATCATCGAACAAAGACTTTCTCATGCCTCGATCAGTTTCTTTGCATGGCGTTTGCGCAGCTGACCTTCAGAGAAAGTCTGCGGGACATAGAAACATGTCTGCGAGCAATGCAGCCGAAGCTATATCATGCTGGAATAAAAGGCAAAGTCTCACGCAGTACTCTGGCAGAGGCAAACGAAAAACGCCACTGGCGAATATACGCGGACTTTGCACAGGTACTCATCAAAAAAGCAAGGCAACTTTATGCCAAAGAAAGTTTCGGCGTAGAACTAAAGCAAACAGTTTATGCTTTGGATTCCACAACCATAGACCTTTGCCTTACTTTGTTTCCGTGGGCACAGTTCCGCAAACACAAAAGCGCCATAAAGCTTCACACGCTGATGGACCTGAGAGGCTCGATTCCGTGCTTTATACGCATAACAAGCGGCAGAGTCGGGGACGTAAAAGCCATCGATTATCTGCATATCGAACCCGGCTCTTTTTATATTATGGATCGCGGCTATCCCGACTTCGAACGGCTATATCGTTTTTCAAAGAGCTTGGCCTTTTTCGTAACACGAGCCAAGAGAAAACTTGCTTATGCCCGACAAGCTTATCGACTTGTCGACAAAACCACCGGCTTGCGAAGCGATCAGACCATCAGGTTAACCGGCCCGAAAACCTCAGGACGCTATCCCGATCCGCTCAGGCGAATCGGTTATTACGATATAGATACGAACAAGCGATTCGTATTTCTGACAAACAACTTCGCTCTCGATGCGCTGATTATAGCAAGGCTCTACAAGTGCCGCTGGCGGATCGAGTTGTTCTTCAAGTGGATCAAGCAGCACCTGCGAATCAAAGCCTTCTTCGGCACCTCGCCAAACGCCGTCAAGACTCAGATGTGGATCGCCATCAGTGTCTATCTGGTCGTAGCCATCATGAAAAAAGAACTTGGATTAGAGCAGAGTTTGTACGAAATCCTGCAAATTCTCAGCATTACACTTTTTCACAAAGAGCTTATTACACAAGTACTTATGAAAACTAAACCGCAAAGCCAAAATGTCACAGAGCATAACCAATTGCTATTATTCAACTTATAACCGGACAGTAGTGATTCACTATCGACTATTGTCCGTGCTTTCACAGGGATGACAATATTACTTGGCTGTGTTCCCTATACTCGGCTCCTATTGGCACAGTTTTCGGCACGCATCAACAAAATCGACGGCTTGTTTAAGAGTTTCTCCGGCCTGCCGACTTTCAATATCGACGACAGGATCGTAGTCTGTCTGCTGTCGTAGCTCAAACGCCTTTCGTAGAGACAGGTGGAACTTGTGCTCGATCAGGCCGGGCTTGACAAGATGCTCGCCGAATGCAGACAAGATCCCGCTGTGCGAACTGCGTTTTATCCCTTTGCCCGCCAATACCGCCGTTGCAGCGTGGAACATGGCATAATAAGCCCTCGCCACCGAAGCGGCCAGTCGCTCGTTGTCGAGAAGAATCCGCGAGTCTTCCACGCATTCGGCGGCTCTTTGGAAATGCAGTTCTGCTTCCTCTGTCATGCTCGAATCCCTTCGCTCTTTATGGCCCTGTGAATGGC
>CAYTND010000483.1:0-1923 GCA_964438965.1 uncultured Pirellulales bacterium | reverse complement strand
ATGGCAAATTAAACAAAGAGTATTTGCAAACAGCGATACCGTTGGAAGCAATTCGGCTGCACCACGATTTGCACCACACCACACCAATGCCGCTGTCTGCCGAGCTACAAAAGAATCAACCATTTACTGTTACTTACAAATTATCAGTTCCCGCATTAACCAGCCCCGCCAGAATAACCTTTAAGCTTCGCTCTGAGCAGGGTAACTACCAATTGCCGAACCAGAAAACTCTAATAATCCCAAAAGAGGAAGGTGCTATCAAGGTTGAATTAACTGTAACGCCATTGGTTGAAGTCAAAGTGGCCACAGATAAAAGGGGCAGAGCACAATCGATTGTCCCGGCATTGTGGCTCGACTGCCACTATGGAATTGGCCGGATACAGGAAAGTATAAGCCACCGCATAATTGTTAAATCCAAAAAACCGAAGTGACCCTAAGTTTTAATCGCTTTGCCTATCGTCGATAATTTGTTTCAGGCTGTACTGGGCCAAAACGCCTCGCTGGGACTGAGCTATTTGCCCGAGACTGTCTGACTGCCCAGTCACTGACTGCCCAAACCCCGCTGCGGCAACAGCTTCGGAAATGTCGGACAACCTGATATTTGCCGGGTCTTTTGCGGGAATGAAACCAACCTTTGGGTCGGATGTTTTCGCTATCAGTTCACTATTTACAAGATGGTTCAATATCTTTTCGCAGAATTCAGCCGGTATATCCAATTTGCTGCATATAACTTCAGACGAGATAGGAGCATTGTTTGCCTCAAAAGCAGCAGCGATTTCTCCGACAACGTTGATAACGGTAAAATCATTGGCTATGAAATACTCCTCCGTTTTCGGTATCGCGGCAATCTCAGCGGCATCAAGGCTTTTTAAGTGCTGAGTGGTAAATGTCAACTGCAAACCGAACAGCACGATAAGCCATGTAATATAAATCCATAGTATTGTTATCAGCACCAGGGCCATTACACCATACACTGTGCTGTACGGCCTCCATTCTGTTACATAGTACCCGAACAGGTTTTTCGCAGCTATCCAAACCAATGCTGACACCGCCGCACTCCAGATGGCAGCTTTTGCCTGAACCTTCGTATTTGGCAGAACAAAGTACAGCAGGAAAAAGGTGGCAGTTGCTATGATATAAGAGAACACGACCGGGGCGATGTTGGATAAAACAGTTTCCTGTATTCGGCCGATGGTTGAATATTGTGTGCCGACGTAGATACCGACACCAAGAAGCAGCGGCCCAAGCGTCAAAATTGCCCAGTAGTTAATCATTCGATGCAAGAAACTCCTGCCCCTGCCGACGCGCCAGATATTATTAAACGCTCTTTCTATGGTTGAAAGCAGAGCCAGAGCTGCCCAAATAACTATCAGCACGCCAAACAGCGTAACGGCTCCTGTGCTTGTGCCTGTGAAAAATTTCCCAACCATTTCGTCGAGACGCTCCGTCAGCGCTATAGTTTTTTCAGGGTCTTTGGCATCTGAGACGGGACTGCTGAAATCGGAAAAATTCGCCTGTTCATAAATGAAGCTTTTTATCTTTTCTCCGACCCCGCTGTAAGCAGGAAATGACTGGAATATCAGCAGCATCACTATCGCCAGCGGAACAATACCAAAAATTGTATGATATGATAGTGCAGCCGCCTGCTGGCCTGAGCGGTTCTTCTTTAGCAGTCTCGCGCAGTGCGACCACAGCTTAATTTGAAAGACCACAAAGCGACCGGCTTTACCAAGCTGCGCCGTAGGCGTGGACAAAAGTTTTTTAAGCATCTTTATTCCCTTCCAACTTCAACTTACCCCTACCCGTTACGAGCAAGTGGCAGGGCCTTGCCTCATTTACTTAAGCAGTCTGTCAAGACCCTCTAATAAGCTCTCTTTTAATTTCTCTTTTAACTGCTCTTCAAACAGCTTGCCTACGTCAAGT
>CAYTND010000482.1:0-1934 GCA_964438965.1 uncultured Pirellulales bacterium | reverse complement strand
AGCTACGGCCCTGATGGGGGCCTCCGCGCACGGTCACATAGAGACGGTCAGACTCCTGGTTGAGAAAGGCGCTAACGTGAACGGCAAGAAAAATGATGGCGTAACGGCCTTGATGGCGGCTTCCCAGAATGGTCATACGGATATTGTCAAGCTCTTGCTGGAAAGCAAGGCCGATGTGAACGTGAAAGACAAAACCTACGGCGGGACGGCTTTGATGGTGGCGGCCCAGGAGGGTCATACGGAGATTGTCACGCTGTTGCTGGAAAGCAAAGCCAATGTCAACATGAAAGACAAAGCCTACGGTGCGACGGCCTTGATGGTGGCGGCTCAGGAGGGTCATACGGAGATTGTCACGCTGTTGCTGGAAAGCAAAGCCGATGTGAATATACAACGTAAAACCGACGGCGTGACGGCTTTGCACATGGCGGCTCAGAATGGTCATGCGGAGATTGTCCAACTCTTGATTGAGAAAGGCGCTAACGTGAACGCCGAGGCTATCGATGGCGGAACGGCCTTGGTGGTGGCGGCTCAGAAGGGCCATACGGATACTGTCAAGCTGGTGCTGGAAAGCAAAGCTGATGTGAATATACAACGTAAAACCGATGGCGTGACGGCTTTGATCGTGGCGGCTCGGAATGGTCATTTGGAAGTAGTGAAGCTACTGCTGTCTAAGGGTGCAGATGTGAGTGCCAAGGCCATGCAGGATTTTACCTCGCTGCACTTTGCAGCACAAAATGGCCACTTGGAAGTAGTAAAGGTACTGCTCACCAATGGTGCAGATGTGAACACAAAAAACACCGACGGCGCGACGGCTTTGATGGCGGCTTCGCAGAATGGTCACACGGAGATTGTCCAACTTCTGATCCAGAAAGGTGCCGACGTTCTTGCCGATGCCAGGGGTAACACTGCACTGAGTGTGGCTCGGAGCCGGGGGCACACCGAGATTGTAGAACTTCTTACCGAGGCATTGCAGTCGTACCTCTCCACCTGGTTGAGTGAAGGTATGCCGATTTCACAGAGCGAACTGCTTGAGTATTACGAACAGGTCAAGGCCGAACGATTCATTAAGAATACCAAACTTCACTTCCGGTTGATAGACATAAGGCCTTCCAATCTCAAACCTTCACAGATCAAGGCATCAGAGGGAGAAACCGGCAAGGAGGCGGCACTCCGCATAGCCACACAATTGAGCGAAAGAGCCCGCAAAGGTGAAGATTTCGGCGAACTGGCAGAGACCTATTCCCACGGACACATGGGGTCTTATGGCGGGCTGTGGTTCCCTTTCACACCAGGCTCACTGGCATCCCCTTATGATGTACTGGAAGAACACGCACGGAACATGCAGGCCGGCCAAGTGTCCAGGCCAATCCAGAAAAACGGCCATGTTTTTGTCCTGAAACTGGAACAAAGAGTGCAAAAGAGTGTCCAGCTATTTTACGAGGTTAAAGACACCTTGGAAGAAGAGCTCCGGATCCTCAAACGCAAAAAACTTGAGGAGGCAATACGCCGACAATAGTCGCCTGCTTTCTCAGAGACATTAGTCGAGAAATATGCGAGACTGTTAAGATATACGATGAACGGACCTCAGAACATACCTGCTAATGAAGACCAGCGGCAGTTGATCGTCAAGGCAACCGACGGCGACCGGTTCGCTTTGGAGAAGCTCCTCCTGATCCATTACAACAGCCTCACTTTCCCATTCACCCTCGCCCGCTCAGACGTTATAAGGCCTGCTCGTACGAGCCTGTTTTGTCATTTGAGGTTTGGATCCATTCGACAGAGTTTACCCTGAATTAGCCGAAGCCCTGCCTGCCCTCCGTAGCTTTAGCGAAGGGGGGAGCGCAGCCGAAGGAGAACACAGAGATGTCATTGCGAGGCGGAGCCGAAGCAATCTAACTTCATAATTCGATATTCCTTGTTCATTATTCATTATT
>CAYTND010000481.1:0-1948 GCA_964438965.1 uncultured Pirellulales bacterium | reverse complement strand
GCAGGATAAAGGACTGGCCCGGCAAACTAAAAGCAAAGCTGATTTTGACACCACATCCCGGCGAAATAAAGAGATTATGGTCAGCTCTTTTCAGAGAACAACTGCCACCCGACCGCCAACAGCAGGCAGTCCAATTAGCACAGCATACCAAAACCATCGTGGTCTTGAAAGGGGCGGGGACAGTCGTCACCGACGGCCAAAAAGTCTATACCAATAAAACCGGCAATCCCGGTATGGCCACAGCCGGCTCAGGCGATGTGCTGACAGGGGTTATAACCGCACTTATCGGCCAGGGCTTAAGCAACTTCGATGCAGCGGTTCTGGGCGTTTACATCCACGGATTAGCAGGTGATATAGCGGCAAAAAAAATCGGACAGGTTAGCTTAATCGCCACCGATATAATACAGGCATTAGGCGACGCTTTTATGAGAAGTTAAACGGTGCTCTTGTAAAATTAGCGGTTTTTTCTACAAGCGGACTTAAATTGTCCTTTACATACTGATTAGAGTATCCTATAGTATTCGTAATGAAAAAATCGCTTGCACATCTGCCGACACATAAAAGACACGAGCTTTCACTCATTACTAAAATAATCTGCGAAAAGTTTCCCGATGCACAGATGATAATTCTTTTTGGCAGCTATGCCCGTGGTGACTGGGTCGAAGATATATATACGGAAGGCCATATCACCTACGAATACAAATCTGATTTCGACATCCTCGCCATTACCAGATCCAAAAAACACGCTAACAACACAGCCCTGCAAGAGAAAATCGAGAACTACATCTATCACAACGGACAAATAAAAACCGACGTCCATATCATCTACCACCACCTCAAGCAGGTCAATGTCCGCCTGTCCGAAGGGCAGTACTTCTTCTCGGACATCAAAAAAGAGGGCATTCTGCTGTACGACTCGAAAAGATTTAAGCTCGGCCGGCGACGCCCCCTCGACCCTCTTGAGCGTAAGAAAATAGCAGAAGAAGACTTCAAACAATGGTTCAAAAGTGCAAGAGAGTTCTACGATTCATTCAAAACGAACTTTGACAGTCGCCGCTATAAATTAGCTACCTTCGAACTGCACCAGGCCACAGAACGCTTTTACGTCGCAACTTTACTGGTCTTCACAGGTTACCGCCCGAAACTGCACGATATTTCAAAACTTGGCCGACTGGTCGCCGCCTGCCACCCCGGATTTTTAACTGTTTTTCCGCGTGCAACCGCTGAGCAAAAACGCGTGTTTAAACTACTGAAAAAGGCCTACATCGATGCCCGGTACAAAGCCTCGTACAAAATCAAAAAAGCTGAGCTTAAATACCTCGCAGAGCGGGTACAGAAACTTCAAAAACTAACAAAACAAATCTGTAAAAAGAAAATCAATTCATTCGTGTAGGGATTTCGCTGCCGCTTTTTCTACAGACTCCTTCAGCACAGATAAACGTTGTAGCTGGGGATAGGAAGAAGCGTTAGTATAAAACGAATTTGCTTGCAATACCGGCTGGTTTCGTGTAAATTGTGGGCGAATTTGACGCAAAGCAGGTATTTCGGCGGCGTAGCTCAGTTGGTTAGAGCATGGGATTCATAAGCCCAGGGTCGTTGGTTCGAATCCAACCGCCGCTAATAAATAGTTCATAGTTATGAGTTCATAGTTCGTAGCTGATTTTTACCTTAACTCAAAACTAAAAATGCCCCCATCGTCTAGCGGCCTAGGATACATGGTTCTCATCCATGTGACAGGGGTTCGATTCCCCTTGGGGGTATTTTGAATTTTCGATTTACGATTGCCGATTGACAATTGATTATGCTTTGAAAAGATAGCCTCATGGGTTAAACGCAAATCTTTCATCGGGGAAATGCTTTTTATAACTGTGCTGCTGGCTTACATAGGTATTTATGGGTGCATGTCATGATTGTAGGTACAAAATTTGCCCTCTATGTAGGAAAAAGT
>CAYTND010000480.1:0-1949 GCA_964438965.1 uncultured Pirellulales bacterium | reverse complement strand
GTCTTTTAGCACTTGCCATTAGTTGCTCCTTTACGAATTTTCGGTATTATTTCCAACCATATTATAACAGCCTACCGGAGTAATGTCGAAATGCTTTAGAACTCCCCCAACAAGGCTTCGACGGACTCAGGCCAGGGTTTAAGGGTCTAAACGAAGGCTTTTTGTCCGGTTATCTCATGTTGCGAATACGAACCTCAATATCCTTCGAACGCTTCAATAGATTAACGAGCATGTTTGGATCCGTTTGTCCGTAGTGATACGGGTACAGAATCTTCGGTTCAAAAGCCTTCGCCGCATCCGCAACCATCTGGGGCGTCATCGTGTAGGGTAGATTCATCGGCAAGAATGCGATATCGATATTCTTCAGTCTATTCATTTCGGGTGTGTTCTCTGTGTCGCCGGCCACATACACTCTCTTATTACCGAAAGTTATCACATAGCCGTTACCCTGACCCTTAGGATGGTAAGGTGTTCTGCCTGACCGCATATGCACAATATTGTATGCAGGTACAGCCTCGATTTTCAGCCCCTGAATAATCATTACATCGCCGTTCTGCATGACAAGACCACCAGATACTCTTGATGCGCAGGCTTTAGTCAATACCAGCTGGGTCCTTTCTTTTCGGAGAATATTAATGACCTTGGTGTCAAGGTGGTCGCCATGTTCATGGGTGAGTAAGATAAGGTCGGCCTTAGGTATATCGGTATAGTCAGCCACTCTGCTCACGGGGTCCACATGAATAACCCTGCCTTTGAAGGCAAACATCAATGTTCCATGTCCAATAAAGGTAATCTTCAAATTACCAGTGCTTGTTTTGATAATATCCTGTTCAAATCCCAGCTCTGTCACGGTCTGTTCCTGCTCGGCGGCTTTAACGCGCATCCGGACCGAATAGAGTGAGGTTCTGGCAGTGATAAATAGCGTATGTTTGTTCGGCCCGCCGAAAGAGACATTGGCCGGCCCCTCGGGGACCTTGATGGTTTCAATTTTTTCGCCTTTTTTGTTGTAAACAGCTACTACTCTCGTCGTCAGGTAAATGTTGCCCTCGTTGTCAATAGTCATCCCATCGGAACCTTCCGGAGCAAAAAGCTTTTTGTTAGATAATGTCCCATCTTTGTTGATTTTGTATGCAAAGGTTTTTTTCCCGCCGTGGTCGGCAACGTAAAGGAGTTTGCCGTCGGGAGTGCCTATTACTCCATTCGGCCTGACCATATCGTCGATTACGCGGATGAGCCTTTTACGGTCGGGCGAGAGATAATAGACGTGTTCGCCGTCCTGGGCCATATCGTCCCTGTTTCCGTAGCGGGGGTCGGTAAAGTAAATACCTCCTTTGGGGTCAATCCAGAGGTCGTTGAGACTGTTGAAGCGCTTATTTTGATATTTGTCGGCCAGCACTGTTATATTACCTTGCGGGTCAATAGATACCAACCGCCGGCCGCCTCCTTCACAGGCCAAGAGATTTCCCTTCTTGTCAAAGAAAAGACCGTTGGACCCGCCTGAGTTCTCACGGAATGTTGACAGCGTACCATCCAGCGACCACTTGTGAATCCGGTTATTAGGGATATCCGAAAAGAAGATATTGCCCTTAGCGTCTGCTGCCGGGCCTTCGGTAAACCTAAAGCCGCCGGCGAGTTTTTCAACCTTCGCCCCCGGTGCGACAACACTTGCCCTTTCAGCGCCATAGCCCGTCGCCGTCACTACAAACAACAATACCACCAAAGCATACCATTTCCTGTTCATTTGAATCTCCTTTCGAATAAGTTGCTTAAGTAATTAGTTCAGCATTCTTCACTCCAGAAACCTATACAGCAAGTTTCTCGAATCTATGATTACAAATCCTCGTTAATTAGTTCCATCGTTAGGTGTCCTGCGGACTGTTGCGGAAACAGTATTTGTCATTCCCGCACCTGCTTTCGCAGGTGTAAACTTGTCCCCGCAAAAGCGGGGA
>CAYTND010000479.1:0-1951 GCA_964438965.1 uncultured Pirellulales bacterium | reverse complement strand
TCTTCAATCTTGGAGACCTTTCCTTTGATAAAGGTAATATTTTCATCGCCTTGGAGCTTGGTATAAAATTCCTCATACAGTCCGTCAGTGCGGATATCGATGTAAAAGATGTATATCTGAGCCTCGGGGTACTGCTCGCGGACGTACCGGACCTGTTTCAGCGAGCCCATGCAGCAGACACCCGAACAGTGTTCGTAGTAGTTCTCATCCCGGGAGCCCGCGCACTGCACGAAGGCGATCGACTCGATCTCCCCACCGTCCGAAGGCCTCTGGATTTTCCCGCCCGTGGGACCGTTGATCGACGCGTACCGCTCCATCATCACGTTGGTGATCACGTTGGCGTTCTCGTCGAACCCGTATCCTTCGAACTGACCGGCATCAGGCGGATCCCATCCTGTCGCCCAGATCACCGACTGGACCTCCACCTCAATCGTTTCAGGCTGCATCGCCAGATCGATGGCGTCGTAGGGGCATGCCTCCACGCATTTCCCGCACTCGGTTCCGGGGCACACGCTTCCATCGACGATAAAGCGGGCCGGGTACGCCATTTCGAAGGGGAGGTAGACGGCCTTTGTGGTGCTCACACCCAGGTTGAAGTCGTCGGGACGATCCACCGGACAGGCGTCCACGCATTCACCGCACAGCGTACATTTCTCGTTCACAAATCGGGGGTTGTGCCGGATGACCGCGGTGTAGTTCCCGGGTCCGCCCGTGATTTTTTCGACCTCGGAGAGGGTCATGCACCGGATTCGCGGGTTGGTCCGGAACCGGCGGAGGTTGATCTCGAGTCCGCACATCGGCGGACACATCTTCGGAAAGTACTTGTTCATGCCGGCAACACGGCCGCCGACGAAGGCGTTCTTTTCCACGATGATCACGTCACATCCGGCCTCAGACGCTTCGATGGCCGCGGTGATTCCGCTTATCCCGCCTCCAATGACGAGAATGGTACCCCGCCCTCCGTTTCCACTCATTGCGTTTCCTTTTGGGACGATGCGGCAAATCCAGATTTCGGAAGATCTCTCTTGTCGAGCTCGCCCCTGTAGGCTTCGGCGACCTCGGCTCTGACCTTGACGGTCTGCTCACCGAAAAGACTGAACTGCAGCCAGAGAAAACCGAATCGCAGCAGCGCTTCGTCGCCGACACGCATTTCATCGACGAAATCCTCATCAATATCGAACCGGTCCAGGAGCGAACTCTCGAAAACGAACTCCCGGAACTTGTCGAGGTCGTAACTCGCCGTGTAGAACATCTCCATCTTCTCGGGGGTCAGCGTGTTCCCTGCCTCGAAATACTCGTTCAGCGTCAGTTCCTTGTACGCCTCTCCCCAGACGTCGTACTCATCCATGCCCTGATCCTCGAGCCACTCCCGGACGGTCCATTCCTCTGACTCGTCAAAGCCCTTGCACGCGACTTCCCTGAGGAGGAAGTAAAATCGTTCGCCGCGCCAGCCGTCGGGAGTGTCCTTCGACACCGCCAGACCGAGGGGATACATCCGGCAGGGCCAGGGGCGGTCGGAATAAATCCCGCATCCTGATTCATCGAGAAACGGGCAGCTCCTGGAATCATCGTCGTTCATCCGGAGCAGGACCACCGGTGTCGTGATGTCTTTCTGGATCGGGAGGAGCGTATACTCCTTCAGGAACTCCATGGAAGTCAGACTCAGGCGCTTTTTCATGCGGAGCACGTCATAGGGGGAAAGGAAGATGTTGACGTCCCCGCAGCAGGTGTTGAAACAGGAGATCCTGAGATAACAGCCGAACCGGAAGGTGTCATCCAGTCCCAGCCTCTCCTGATCCTCCACGATCAACTTCTGAAGCCGCGTCTGCGCGTCCTCAGGCTGTGTCCCGTGTGCCTCCTCGCTCATGCGTCATCACCCTTGCCCACATCACTCTCCTCTTCCTCATCAATAATCATCATACGGGTCGCGTCATCCGACCATACCGGGATC
>CAYTND010000478.1:0-1960 GCA_964438965.1 uncultured Pirellulales bacterium | reverse complement strand
CCCAATACCATAAACGGGCCATAGCAAAGGCCTATCACGATTTCCCCAAATCCGCGGTATGCCCATCTAATCGGTGGGCCAACATAAAAATACGCGCCAAGAAATCCAAGGAAAGAAAACAAAAGCACAGGCCAACCTGTCTGCAAAGTTAAATAAACGCCGACAAGGAAAGCAAGCCCAAGAGTTGAAACTGCCAACTTAAAAAACCAATCAGGAATTTCAGGTTGCTGCTGCGCAAAAATTCTGTCGCCGCCTTCCTTTGCATCAAAGTATTCATTGAACAACTCAACAGCGACCAAGACAAAGAAGATGCCCATAAATCCCCACCAAAAACGAGACCAATTAAGTGCTCGCTGAACATTAAAAGCAACGGCCTGACCTAAAAAGAAAGGAAGTATGCCGGCGAAAAGAAAGAACCGATATCTTATTAGTTTTATGAGGTTCATAGTAAAATTAAATCTCTATCCAGTTATTTGACTCAGCTAAAAGTTTTGGTTCGGCGATTACTTTCTTTGTGAATTCAATCACCTCCGGCCTTTTCCAGGCATTTTTGTAATTTTCCCAAATTTGACTTAGGCTCTGTTTCTTCATATCACCACAGATAAAAGGTAGCGGGCCTATAAGCTTAACTTTACCGTTAGGAACAACCAGCAGACTTGCTGATGGATGTTCCAGTCTATACTTCAATTCTTCAATCACATCGTAAGGATAATAGTAAACCTTCATCTTTCCTTCGTACTGAGCGGTTTTTTGCTGCAACACCTCAAAGAACCTGGCATACTCTTCATCAGATGGACATATAACATCCCAGTTTTGAGCTGCTCGGCCGATTCGCATTGTTTTGCCCGTATAAAAGCCATAAACACCTAATGAGTAGGCAAGATCGATGATTTCGCCGATTTCGTGGATATTGAACTGTGTTGGAACAAAAACGATTTCGGTATTAACACCATGTTTTATAAGAGATTTGCAGGCTGCTACCGCTTTTGCCCAGTCCCCTCGCAGTCTTAATTTCTCGTGGGTTTGCGGCGTTGAACCATCAAGGCTTACTTGTACCGAACGCATTCTCAATCCAGCAAATCTGCAAGCTACATCTTCATCAATAAACTCACCGTTGGTCTCTATCTTAAGGCTTATATTCTTGTCCCTGATAAACTCACAAACATCAAAAATATGAGGACAAAGCAGCGGTTCTCCGCCCGAGATGGCCATATAAGGAACATCCAAATCCGCGATTTGCCTGCAAAAATCAAGAGCCTGCTCTTTGGTCATCTCATCAGGCATACTGTGGCCAGCTTCCTCACAGCAATGCAGACATCCTAAGTTGCAGGCTGAATTTAGTTGCCAGGCAATAAAAAGCGGGGACTTATAATCCTGGAAATCACTGCCTTGAAGGATCGCTTGCAACTGATCATCCGGCCCTGCATTGGTTAAACGACTCAGTTTTTTTTCTTCAGCTACAATATCCATGTTCCCTCCTATACACTGACTATATTGTCAGATTTCAATTGATCGGTAAACTCGACAACATCTTTTTTGATAGTTTGCCTATCGCCATCGTAGTTATCGCCCAGCACGCTCAACATCTCGGGCAAATCTTTACCCTGTTCAATTAACTGCAAGATCTCCCCACCTACCTGGTCAGTTATAAATATCTTTTCTGTCAGGGTATCAAACACCACTGTTCCGCATTCTTCTTTTCTGATTTTCGTATGTTCAGTAAAATTCATCCAAGCCTCTCTTTCTTTACAAGGACATAAGCGCATAAACGCGCAGGTGCACGGCAACACTTAAAACCTGTGCACTTACAACTGCACTTACAGCTTACGTACTTATTACATATACACCCTGATTGATTATTGCCGATAATCAATAATCAATTAAGTGAACCTAATGTAAGGCTGTGCCATCACTTTGCCGGAAACATCCTCAAGTTTGGGCCTTTGCCATTTCTTTTTTG